>NZ_RAWQ01000277.1:0-10975 GCF_003668965.1 Corallococcus sp. AB030 | reverse complement strand
GCCCCCGACCCCGCGCCGGACGCAGTCTTGAGCCTACAAGTTGACCCGCAGGCACCCCGCCGCTAATGAATACTCTGTGTCACGGAATATCCATAAAGAGGATGAAGCGCTCTCGAAGGACGTCGACCGGATGCAGGAGTTGATGTTCTCGCTGGGCCGTCGCCGTTCACTCCGTGATCCCATCGCCAGCACCTGCGAGCAGCTCCAGTTCACGCCGCCCCAGGTGCATGCCCTGCTGTGGCTGGGCCTGGACGACTCGCTCACCATGGGCGAGTTGGCCAAGCGACTGGGCGTCACCGAAAAGACCGTCACGGGCGTCGTGGACCGCCTGGAGCGCGAAGGCCACCTCGTCCGCGAACGCGGGGACACCGACCGGCGCATCGTGCGCTGCCGCCTCACCGACAAGGGCAAGCAGACCTTCGCCAAGCTCGACCGCTCCATGCACCGCGCGATGGGCGTGGTGATGGGCATGCTCGACCCTGACGACCGCCAGGCCCTCTTCCGCGTCCTGGAGAAGGTGCTCAGCAAGATGGACGCGCCCGCGCCCACGCCGGACACCGCGACAGGGACCTGAGGCCCTCAGCGCCCGCCCGGCGCCCGCGCCCACAAGAGGCGCGGGTGCAGGAGCAGCGCGAACGCCTCCCGCACCGTCCAGTACGCCCGGTCCCACCCGCGCATCCGCCCGGCGATGGGGGCGGGACTCGTGGCCACCTCCAGGCCCTCGCGCCGGAAGCACTGCCTCGCGCGCAGCAGGTGATACGGGTCGGAGACCACCACCACCCGGCGCGCCCCCCGCTCGCGCAGCACGCGCGCGCTGAACCGCGCGTTGGCTTGCGTGGAGTGGCTGTCCTCCTCCAGCACGCACGCGGACGCGGGCACGCCCGCCGCCACCGCCAGCTTGAGCATCACCCGCGCCTCGGACGGCGGATGGGCGCCCACGCCTCCAGACAACAGCAGCCACGGCGCCACGCCCCGGCGATACAGCGCCACCGCGTGCTCCATGCGCGCCACCAGCGCGCCGGACGGCACACCTCCCGGCAACACCCGCGCGCCCAGCACCACCAGCACGTCCGCGTCCGTCACACGTTCGTGACGTCCAAACCGGTCCACCCACCAGGCCAGCCCGAACACGCCGCCCGTGAGCACGCCCGCGAACAGGAGCACCGCCCGGCGCGCACGTCCGGGTCTGGGAAGAAGGGCAAGGGGACGCACCGCCGGGAACCTAGTCCTGCACCGGACATCCCGCGGCCCCGCGAACACCTTCAGCGAGGCAGTGTGTCCGCGATAACAGGTTTCACGGTGTGGGTTGGACGAACGACCGGGTGAATTGTCGCGATGCGTATCGCCCGAGAGTGGGTCTCAAGACACAATGCGCAAGATGACCCGGCCGGGGTCCGAGACGAACCCGGAGCGGCCGGTGGGAGGCATACGGATGGATGTCAAAGGCGTCGCATTCCTGGCACGGCAGACCATGGCGGTGCAGGCCTTCGGCGAACCGGCATGGAAGGCCTTCCTCGCGGAGCAGGCGAAGCGGGACCCCATCTTCGGGCAGCTCATCATGCCCGTCTCACGCATCCCGGCGGACGCCTTCCTGCGCTTCAACGAGGCCATGACCCAGCGCTTCTACGGCGGCGACACCAAGGCCTACTGGCAATACGGCATCAAGTCCGCCGAGTACGCGCTGGGCCAGGGCCAGCTCAAGACGATGTTCGGCAAGGACGACTTCCGCCGCTTCGCCCTGTTCACCCCCGGCATCTGGAAGGGCTACTTCACGGAAGGCGAGCTGACCGCGCAGCTGCAGGGCGACACCGTGGAGCTGCGCATCACCGGCGTGCCCCGGCCGCACATCTACTTCGAACTCGCGGTGATGGGCTTCGCCGCCGGCGGCCTCGCGTACCTGAGCGGCCGCAAGGAGATCCACCACGAGGTGATGAAGGGCTTCAGCAAGGGGGACATGGAGGTCCTCTACCGCTTCACCCTGCCCACCCCGGCTTGAGCCTCAGGGCGCCGCGGCGGCCGAGGCCGTGCCCGCGGGCGCGGCCGGAGCCACCACAATGGGAGACGCGACCGGAGCCTCGGCGGGAGCAAGCCGCAGGTCCGCCACCACGGGGTAGTGGTCGGACACGCCCACGTGCAGCACGCGCGTGGACACCGGCGTGAACGCGCCGCACGCCATCACGTAGTCGATGCGCAGGGACTTCAGGAACAGCGGCATCGGGTAGGTGCCCGTCCCGTCGGAGCGGGTGACGCGCGCCACGTCCTGGAGCTGGCGGCGCAACAGGCGCACCGGGCGCGAGTCCGGGTCGTCGTTCAAATCCCCCATCAGGAGCCGGGGCCGGGTGTCCTTCGCCAGCAGCTGCGAGATGAAGACGCTCTGGCGCACGCGCGCCGCGCCGTTGAAGGGCCGGCGGATGAGGTGCGTGGCGTAGACGCTCACCTCGCGCCCGTCCACGTCCAGCACGGCGTGCGCCAGCGTGCGCGGCTCCGCGCCACTGGGCGTGGGCAGCGGGTACTGCGCCAGGGACTGAAGCGGATAGCGCGACAGGAGCGCGATGCCGTACGCGCCGCCGTACAGCCGCGTGGTGCCGAAGTGCGCGCGGTACTTCAGGCCGGTGAGCGCGGACAGCCGCTCCACCTGGTCCTGGCCGTGCGCGCGCGTGGAGCCCACGTCCACCTCCTGCAGCGCGACGACGTCCGGGCCCTCCTGGCGGATGACCTCCGCCACCTGCTCCAGCCCCTTGAGGCCGGACTGGATGTTGAAGGTCATCACCCGCAGGGCGCCCGGGTCGCGCTTGGGGGCGGCGGCGACGGGGGTGGTGCCCGAGGACAGGGTGGGACGCACGGCGGGACCGGAGGCACAGGCCAGCGATCCCGCGACGAACAGGGCGGTAAGGAGGGGGCTCGTTCGCATCAAGGGGGGCGATGGTAGGCCGCCCGCCCTCGCGCTGTCGTCCCACCCCCAGGGCCCGGCCGGAGGGCAGGCGGGCGTGAAGCCCGGGCTCAGCCCTGGCGGGACTGACGGCGGCGGCGCGCGGCCAGCGCCACGAACACGGCGATGAGCGCAGCGGGGGCGCCGCTGGTGGCCACCGAGCAGCCGCCCTCGTCCTTCGTGTCATCCGGCGTGACGGGGTCGCTGCCGCCGGTGACGACGACGTCCAGCGTGGCGTTGGCGTGCGCGTCCCCGCCCTGGTTGTTGTCGCCGTTCACGGAGTTGCCGGCGGCGAACACCTTGTAGGTGCCGTTGGTGGCCGGGGCCACCAGGGAGAAGTCGAAGCGCGCCGAGCCATTGGCGAAGGCCTTGGGCAGCGAGTGCGTGAGCTCACCGCTCATCAGCTTCGTGCCCGTGCCCGCGGTCAGCGTCGCGCCGTCCACGGCCACGTTCATGCCCGCCTTCACGCCGGGGCCGCCGGTGATGGTCAGCGAATACTGGCCCGTCTGGCCCGCCGTCAGCGCCGTGGGCCCTTCCAGCGTCACAGTGGGGGTGCCCGAACCGCCGCTGTGGCAGCCGGACGCGGTGCAGGACAGGCCGCTCTGCTTGCCGCTGCGCCCGTTGATGCCGGTGGAGTTGGCGAACGCGGAGCCCGCGACAAGGCACACGGCGACCGCGCCCACGGACCGAAGAAAGGACCGCATGGAATGAACCTCCTGGGGGGAACTCAGGAAAAAGAGGAGGTCCCCTTGTAGCGCAGCGCGGCGTGGAGTGCAGCAGGCGACCCCCCCTGTGACCCGGAGGCAGGGCGTACCGCGACCTACAGTCGGGAGAAGGCGTCGTGGAGGGCCTTCTGACCGCCGCGCTCCAGCACCTGGCCGTGGCAGACGACGACGCGCTCCACGTCCCACTCCAGCGCACGCTGGAGCGAGGCGCGCACGGCCTCCGGGTCCTTGGTGAACAGGCGCAGGAAGCGCGGGGCGGCGAACCGGCCCAGGACGCCGTCCAGCCACAGGTACGCGCGCAGCTTCCAGCCCTCCGAGTGCGCGTAGTGGAAGGCCAGGTCGGTGACGAGCGCGGTGCGGGACGGGCGGTGGAAGAAGAGGAACTCGTTGAGCTGGGGCATGCCGCGCACGTTCATCTGGTCCAGCACCGGGGCCCACGCGGGATCCGGCAGGTCCTCCAGCTCCAGGTCGATTCGCAGCGCCGGCTGCTTCGCGCGCAGCCCCTTGGGCGCCACCACGCGGGCGTCCGGGAAGGCCGCGGCCCAGTCCGGCAGGTGCAGGTGGTGGAAGAGATTGGGGGCCACCAGGAAGCGCACGGGGCCCAGGGCCGCCACGGCGGCTCTCCGCTCCGGCGTGAAGGCGACGGGCGAGTGCACCCACAGTCCGCCGTCCGGCAGGCGGAGGACCGTCATGCGGCCTCCCACCGGGATGCCGAAGAGGGAGAAGGGGGCGTCGAACACGTGGACGTCCTCGGTGAGCTGGCGGGGCGCGGTGTCAGGGGGCATGGGCATGGCGGGTCGTTTTCCAAGCATGGGCGGCGTTCAGGGGACGAGTCCGGCCCGTGTCCGGCGTTGATTTCCGGAACATCCCATCGTACGCAGCCTCCCACTTTCCATCCCTAGCAAGGTGCCCAGCACATGGCCGAGAAGCTCACGCCCCGCGAGAAGGGCTTTTCCGAGTGGTACGTCGACCTGGTCCAGAAGGCGAAGCTCGCCGACTACTCGGACGTGAAGGGCTGCATGGTCATCCGCCCCAACGGCTACGCGCTGTGGGAGAACATCCAGCGGGTGATGGACAAGATGTTCAAGGACACGGGCGTGAAGAACGCCTACTTCCCGCTGCTCATCCCGGAGAGCTACCTCAAGAAGGAAGCCGAGCACGTGGAGGGCTTCAACCCGCAGCTGGCGGTCGTCACGCACGCGGGCGGCCAGAAGCTGGAGGAGCCGCTGGTCATCCGGCCCACGTCCGAGACCATCATCAACCGCAGCTTCTCCAAGTGGATCCAGAGCTACCGCGACCTGCCCCTGCTGGTGAACCAGTGGGCCAACGTGATGCGCTGGGAGATGCGCACGCGCCTGTTCCTGCGCACCACGGAGTTCCTCTGGCAGGAGGGCCACACCTGCCATGAGACGGAGGCGGACGCGGAGGAGCGCACGCTGCAGATGCTGGAGGTCTACCGCACGTTCGCGGAGGACTACATGGCCATGCCCGTGCTGCCGGGGCGCAAGTCGGAGTCGGAGAAGTTCGCCGGCGCGCTGCGCACGTACAGCATCGAAGCCATGATGCAGGACAAGAAGGCGCTCCAGGCGGGCACCAGCCACAACCTGGGCCAGAACTTCGCCAAGGCCTTCGACACCACGTTCCAGGGCCGCGACGGCCGCGTGCACCACGTGTGGCAGACGTCGTGGGGGTCCTCCACGCGCCTCATCGGCGGGCTCATCCTCACGCACTCGGATGACTCGGGCCTCATCGTGCCGCCGAAGATCGCCGCCACGCACGTGGTCATCATCCCCATCGTGGGCAAGGCGACGGACGTGGAGAAGACGCAGGTGATGGAGAAGTCGCACGCGCTGGCCGCGGACCTGCGCAAGGCGGGCCTGGGCGTGGTGGTGGACGACGACGAGAGCAAGGGCCCGGGCTTCAAGTACAACGAGCACGAGCTCATCGGCACGTGTCTGCGCATCGAGCTGGGGCCCAAGGACCTGGCCAAGGGCTCCTGCGTGATGGTGCGCCGCGACCTGCGCCAGAAGGAGTTCGTGCCGCTGGACGAGGCCGCCGCCAAGGCCCAGGTGATGCTGGACCAGATGCAGAAGGACCTGTTCCAGAAGGCCAAGGACTTCCGCGACTCGCACACCTTCGAGGTCAACTCCTACGAGGAGATGAAGGCGAAGGCGGAGGACGGCTTCCTGCTGGCGCACTGGGACGGCGACCCGAAGACGGAGGCGCGCATCAAGGAGGAGACGGGCCTCACCACCCGCTGCCGCCCGTTCAGCCTCAAGCAGGAGCCGGGCAAGTGCGTGATGACCGGCAACCCGTCGCAGGGCCGCATCGTGTTCTCCAAGGCGTACTGAGCACGCGCTGACGTGTGCATCACCCGCGGGGCTGGGAGGCGACTCCCGGCCCCGTTGTCATTCCAGCGCGTCAGCTGGCGGCGAGCAGGCCGCGCTTCTTCGGCAGGAAGGTGGCCACCGGCTCCGGCTTGCCCGCGACGGGCAGCGGGGCGGCGGCCTCGAAGTCGAAGCTGTCCAGACAGCGCTCGCGCGTGGCGTGGGAGACGAGCACCGCGGCGCCGACCTTCTTCGTCAGGCCTTCGATGCGGCTGGCCAGGTTCACCGCGTCGCCGATGACGGTGTACTCGCGGCGCTGTTCGCTGCCCACCGCGCCCACCACCACGCGGCCGGTGTGCACGCCCACGCCGATGCTCAAGGGGAATTCGCCCCGCGCGGCGCGCTCCTGGTTGAGCGTGTCCAGCGCCTCCAGCATGGCCAGCGCGCACGACACGGCGGCGGCCGGGTGGCCGGGCTGGTCCAGGGGCGCGCCGAAGTACGCGAGGATGCCGTCGCCCATGAACTTGTCGAGCGTGCCTCCGTGGCGGAACACCACCTCCACCATGCGCGACAGGTACTCGTTGAGCAGCGCCACCACCTGGGGGCTGTCCATCCGGTCCGACAGCGTGGTGAAGCCGCGGATGTCGGAGACGAGCAGCGTCACCTCGCGGTGCTCGCCGGCCTCCCCATCCGTGCCCTTCTCCGAGATGCGCCGCGCGACCTCCGGGGAGAAGAAGCGGCCCAGCCGTTCGCGCTGCATCTCTTCGCGCACCACGTCCGTGACGAGCCCCATCACCGTGCGGCTGATGAAGAAGGCCACCGACGACGCGAGCACCATCACCAGCACCAGTCCGGGCAGGAACTGGGACGCGGGCAGCCCCGCGCCCAGCGTCAGCATGGCCACCGCGACGATGCCCAACGCCGTGGCCGCCGCGACGATGAGCCGCGACAGCGTCACCATGGACACGATGACCACCAGCACCAGGTACACGCCCATGGTGAGCAGCGCGATGGCCACGCCGTTGGCGGAGCCCCGGATGGACCACTCCTGCAGGAAGTAGATGAGCGGCATGTCCAGCAGCGCCACGCCCAGCGCCGGCCGCCGCAGCAGGTCCGGCACCCGGCGCGCGCACGCCCACAGCAGGACGGCCAGCGCGATGTAGCCCGCGAGCACGCCGCGCGACACGTTCCAGTCATCCAGCACGGCCAGCGCCAGCCACGCCGCCGTCGCGCCCACGCGCGTCACATTGAGCCAGGAGCCGACGTCCGCGCGCCATTCGTCCAGGCGCCTTCGCAGGGTGGACTCGACACGAAAGCGAGAAAGCAGGAACCGCATGTATCAACGGAGGCTACCCCACGAACGGGACCCTCTCCAGGCGGGGTCCCGTGCGTTAGGGTCCGGCGAATGGCGAGCATCGGGCACGTAGCGGTGGGCATGGCGCTGGGGCGTTACGAGACGGGGTCGGGCGCGCCCTGGCGGCGGCGGGTGGCGGTGATGGCGTTCCTGTCCCTGCTCGCCCTGCTGCCGGACGCGGACGTGGTGGCGTTCGCGCTGCGCATCCCCTACGCGGCGACGTGGGGACACCGCGGTGCGTCGCACTCGTTCGTCTTCGCGGCGGGGGTGGCGCTCGCGGTGGCGGCGCTGGCCCGGTGGAAGGGGGAGTCCGCCACGCGCTGGGGCCTGCTGACGCTCGCGGCGGTGGCCAGCCACGGCATCCTGGACACGCTCACGGACGGTGGGCTGGGCGCGGCCCTCTTCTGGCCCTTCTCCAACGCGCGCGTCTTCGCCCCGGTGCGTCCGCTGCCGGTGGCGCCCATTGGCGCGGGCATGCTGTCCGCGCGAGGCCTGTACGTGAGCGGCGTGGAGTTCCTCGTGTTCCTGCCCGCATGGCTCTACGCGCTGTGGCCCCGGAAGAAGGCGCGCGCGGCGGGGAGCGTCCAGGTTCCCTGAAGGAGGTCTTTCACGATGCGCCTGTTCACCGCCGTGACGCTGGGAGAGGCCCTCACCGCAGAGACCGAGCGGGGCATCGAGCGGCTGCGCGCCCTGGCCCCGGACGCGAAGTGGGTGCGGCCGGAGGGCGTGCACCTGACGCTGCTCTTCCTGGGGGACGTGGACGACAGCCGCCTGCCGGAGCTGCGCGACGCGCTGGAGCCGGTGGGGCTGTATCACTCGCCGTTCGTGCTGTCGGTGGCGGGCGGAGGGGCGTTCGGCCCGCCAGCCCACCCGCGCGTGCTCTGGGCGGACGTGCGCGGAGACACCGCCGCGCTGAAGGCGCTCCAGGCGGACGTGGCGCGCGCGCTGGAGCCGCTGGGCTTCACGTCCGAGCACGGCGAGTACATCGCGCACCTGACGCTGGCCCGGGCCCGGCCACCGCGCGGAGACCCGGCGCTGGCGGCGTGCGCGCGCGAGCTGCAGGGCGCGTCATGGGGCGAGGGGCGCGTGGACCGGCTGGTGCTCTTCGAGAGCACGCGCGGCCACTACGTGCCCCGGTTGGAAGTGATGCTGGAGCGCGACTAGCAGGCGCGCAGGCCTTCCGCCACGGGCACCGCCGCCGGCAGCGTGACGGTGAGCAGCGTGCCGCGGCCCTCGCGACTCTCCGCGCGCAGCGTGCCACCCAGGCCGGTGACGATGGTGTGGCTCACGGACAGGCCCAGGCCGGTGCTGTTGGGGCGCGCGGTGGCGAAGGGCTCGAAGATGTGCGCGAGCGCGTCCTGGGACAGGCCCTTGCCGGAGTCCTGCACCTCCACCACCACCTCGCCGTCCTCGCTGGTGTAGGCCGCCACGCGCAGCACGTTGTTCGCGGCGTCCTGGGTGTCCATCTGATGCAGGCCGTTGAGCAGCAGGTTGAGGAAGAGCTGGGTGAGGCGCGCCTCGTCCGCGTCCACCGTGGGCATGTCGTGGAAGTCCCGCTCCAGCCGCGCGCGGTGCTGCAGCTCGCCGCGCAGCAGCTTGAGCGCGTTCTCCAGCACCGGCTGCACGGCCACGCGGGCGCGGTGCTCCGGCGGCTTGCGCGACAGCGTGCGCAGGTCCTGCACGATGTGCTTGAGCCGGGTGGCGCCCTCCACCGTCTCGCTCAGCGCATCCAGCATGTCCGTCAGGTCCTCGCGCGGCACGGCCTTGCCGTCCAGCAGCGGCTGCTTCAGGCGGTCCATCTCCTCGCGGATGAACGACAGGTTCGCCAGCACGAAGGCCAGCGGGTTGTTCATCTCATGGCCCACCGCCGCCGCGAGCGAGCCCAGCGCGGACAGCCGGTCCGCCTGGAACAGCCGCGCCTCCATCTGCTTGCGCAGCGTCACGTCGCGCGCGAACACGCGCAGGCCCGGCGGGTCCCACAGCTGCGCGACCGTGAGCTCCCAGTAGCGCCCGTCCAGGTGCACCGTGGGCGCGGGCTCTCCCGGGGGCGCGCCCCGCCACGCCCAGATGACCGCCGCCTTCACCAGCGGGTGCTCGGCGCCCATCTCCACCAGGTCCTGGAACGCCGCGTGGGTGGCGGGGTTCGCGTACCGCAGCTCCCCGTCCATGCCCAGCTCCAGCAACGGCTCCGGGTGCAGCAGCGGGAACGACGCCAGCCGGTACAGCGGATCCTCCAGCGCGCGCAGGCCGCTGACGTCGCGCACCAGCAGGCCCAGCCGCACGCCCGTGTCCCCGGGCGAGGGCTCGCAGGGCGTGATTTCCGCCGCGTAGACGCGCTCGTCGCCGTTCACGTTGAGCCGGTACTCCAGCCGGCCGTCGGAGCCGCCCTGGAGGACGGCCTGGAGCAGGGACATGAGGGGCTTGCTCGCGGCGGTGCCCAGGACCTCCTCCAGCATGCGCCCCTCCCCGCCGCGCATGTCGCGGCCGAAGGCACGGCCGGACGGGGACCACAGCCGCAGGCACCGGCCTTCCGCGTCCAGCTCTCCGGCCACGTACTCGGCGCCCCCCGTGGGACGCGGGCCGGACGCGGGCGCATCCAGGCCGGGAGACCGAACGAAGGTCTCCACCCGGAAGGGGCCCATGAGCATCTCCAGGCCCGCGCCGTCGGTGTTCATCCGGGTGAGGACGGAGATGAGCGCCTGCGCGTCCGCCTCCGGCATCCGCCTGGTGAGGATGAGGCCGTCGGCGAGCGTGGGGATGGTGAACAGGAACGGCGTGAGCCGCGGTGCGTCCGCGCCCAGGTACGTCGTCAGCGTGGCGCGCATCGCGTGCGCGTCCTTGTGGTTGCAGAAGAGCGCGCACAGGTCCGACTCGCCGCGCAGCACCGCGTCCAGCGCCTTGCGGTAGGTGCCCAGGAAGCGCTGCTCGGAGAAGAGCGTGTCCGGGCGCAGGCCCAGCGACTCCAGGTGGCGCACCGGCAACAGGTGCCCGCCGGTGGAGCGCGGCGCCACCCACGCCACGCGCTTGCCCGCCAGCGTCTCCAGCGTCAGCGGCTCGTCCGAGCGGCAGATGAAGGCCGCGTGGTAGTAGCAGCTGCCGGAGCGCACCGCGCGCAGCACCGCGCGCGCCTGCGGCTCGAAGGCGTTGCACTGCTCGGCGGTGCCCCAGGCCATCTCCACCCGGCCTGAAGCGAGCTCCGCCTCCAGGTGCTCGTAGGTGGGCGACATGGACATCACCACCGGGCGGCCCATCCGCTCCGACAGCGCCCGCGCGAACAGCTCCACGCGCACGTGCTCCCGTACCTCGCCGAGGGACGGATAGAGCAGGCAACGGATGGGCGCGTTCGATGCGGTCACGACGAATTCCTCCGATGAGCCCCCTCTTCCGCGCGCCCGGACTGCCGGCTCGCGAGTGCTCGCTAGTTACCTGAAAATTTCCGGCAATGCCACACTATTCTTGAATCGCTGTAATAAGTAGATTCCCCAGGTTTACCATGTTCCGACCCAGGGTCGAAAGCGACTTCCACATACCAAGGGTGAACTTTCGCTCTGAAACGGCTGGCACCGGGGCTGCACTGGGGGGGTGGGTGGACGGGTGCAACCCATGGAAGGGACGGGCGGATGCGTTGGATCGTCAGGGG
>NZ_RAWQ01000276.1:0-10977 GCF_003668965.1 Corallococcus sp. AB030 | reverse complement strand
CCTCCTGCTTCAGCTTCGCTGCCAGCTCCTTCGACTCCATGCCCACGCGCTCCTCCTGCTTCGAATCGAGCGCTCACCTCCGCACGTCATCCTCCTCCCGTCACGACGGGGGCGGGCGAGGAGTTACCTTCCAACTGCCGAACTGCTCCCGAGGCACGTCGCGCCAGGGCGCTCCGGTGCGCAGCACCCAGAGGATTCCGTCGAGCACTTCGCGGTGGTCCTTGTTCGGTCGGCCCCGCGCGGGTTTCTGGGGCGGCAGCAGTCCTGCCAGCCGCTCCCATTGGGCGTCCGTCAGCTCTCCTCGGCTCATGCCCTCCTAACACCCGGCTCCACTCGAACTATTTGCGGACACGTCCTAGGCACCTCCCTCATCGCGCCACAGGTTGGGCCGGCTCGCGAACAGCTCCGTCAACCAGTCGATGAAGACCCGCGCTCCGGCGCCCAGCTGACGTGTAGGTGGGTAGACCAGGAAGAGGGGCCGGGGTTCGGGCCGCCAGCCGTCCAGCACCCGCACCAGCTCTCCTGACGCGAGGTATGGCTCCAACACGAAACGCGGAGCGAACATGACGCCCAGGCCGGCGAGTCCCGCGGCCAGGTACGCATTGGTTTCGTTGAGCGTGAGCAGGCTTCGACCCTGGACCTCCAGCCGCTCGCCCTCGCGAACGAAGACGAGGGGAAGCTCCTTGCCGCTCAGCGACGAGAAGTAGCTGACCACCGCGTGCACCGGGCCCGCCAGCTCCTGCGGGTGGAGGGGCGCGCCGTGGCGCTCCAGGTAGCGGGGGGATGCGCACAGCCAATAGCAGAGGTCGCCCAGGTGTCGTGCCACCAGGGACTCGTCCTTCACCGGTCCTCCGCGAATGGCGCAGTCGACGTTGTCCGCGAGGAGGTCCACGACGCGATCGCTCACGCCCAGCTCGATGTGAATCTGGGGGTAGCGCGCGTAGAACGACGGCAGCGCGGGGATGAGCAGCAGCCGGGAGATCGTCCCACTCGACTCCACCCGCAGGCGCCCCCGGGGACCGCGCCGTGACTGGGACAGCGTGGCTTCGAGTTCCCGCACCTCGCCCAACAGGCGCAGGGCCTGCTGGTAGTAGGTCATGCCTTCCGGGGTGACCGTCACGCGGCGCGTGGTGCGGTGCAGCAGCTTCACGCGCAGGTGCGCCTCCAGCTGTTGGATCAGCCGGGTCACCGCCGCCTTCGGGCGGCCCAACGCGTCGGCTGCCTTGGTGAAGGTGCCGGTCTCCACCACGCGGACGAAGGCTTCCATCGCCGTGAACGTGTCCATCTTCCACCTCCCGCTCCGGATTGTTTCAGCGGTGAAACGCAGTGTGCGAAGTGCTCCCGTTTATCCCAGCGGAGGCGGGGCGTATCTCATCGCGCATGACAACTCCCCTTGCTCGCGGTGCCTTCCTCGCTGTCTCTCGCGCCCTCACCCTGCTGGTGCTGAGTGGTGCTCCCCTGCTTCCGTCCGCCGTCCACGCCGCCGCGCCCCAGGTCCGGACCCAGGCCCCCGGGTTCCATCGGATGATGCTCGGCGACTTCGAGGTCACCGCGCTGTCCGACGGCACCGTTCCCCAGACCGTGAGAGAGGTGGCGACGGGCACGACGCCAGGGCGGGTGAAGGAGCTGCTCTCGCGCGACCACCTGGAGGATCCGGTCGAGTTGTCCATCAACGCCTTCCTCATCAACACCGGCACCACGTTGGTGCTCGTGGAGACGGGCGTGGGGAGCTTCTTCGGCCCTGGCGTGGGAGGCCAGCTCCAGCAAAGCCTCCAGGCGGCGGGCTACCGCCCTGAGCAGATTGACGTGGTGTTGCTGACGCACATCCATTCCGACCATTCGGGTGGGCTCATGTCCAAGACGAGCCGGGCGTTCCCCAACGCCATCCTCCGGGCGCACGCGCGAGAGGTGGGCTTCTGGCTGGGTCGCGATGACCGGGCGAAGGGAGCGGTGGACCCGAAGTTCTTCGAGGAGGCACGGGCGATGGTGGGGCCGTACCAGGACGCGGGGAAGCTGAAGACGTTCGGAGATGGGGACGCCATCGTTCCAGGCATCCGGGCCATCCCCACCCCGGGACATACGCCGGGGCACAGCGGCTACGTCGTGGAGAGCCGTGGAGCGCGGTTGCTCCTGGGGGGCGACCTGATGCACTTCGGCTCGGTGCAGTTGCGCGAGCCTTCGGTGACGGTCTCCTACGACGTCGATGAGCGCGCAGCCGCGGCACAGAGGGCGCGTGCGTTCACGGAAGCGGCGAAGCGCGGCGATCTGATCGGCCTGGCGCACATGCCCTTTCCGGGTCTGGGCCGGCTGAGTGCGGAGGGCAAGGGCTACCGGTGGATCCCGCTCAACTACAGCTCCGGCCAGCGCTGGGAGGGCGCGAAGGTCAGTGCGGAGTGAGCGGGTTCCGTAACGAGGCAAGGACAAGCCCAGCCACCCGCTGGGGTGACTGGGCTTGTCCGGTGGAATCCATGCCACGGCGTGATGAGGGGGACGCTACTTGCGCTGGAGCAGGGTCCTGATGGCGCTCAGGATCTTGTACTGCCGGAGGTTCAGCTTGGCCAGCCAGCCTTCCACCGGGTTGGGCGTGGGCGGCTCCTCCAGCGGGTGCTCGGCGCGCGGGTTCGTCAGGCAAAGGAACTCGCAGATTTGAAGCAGGTCCTCGGGAGTGAAGCCGCTCTCGTATTTCGAGACATCGGACGGCTTGGTCATTTTCTCCTTCAGCTCCTGCGTGAGCCTCGTGAGCTCTTGCTGCGTATCCAACTGGAAGGTGGCCCTTCTCGAATCCATGGCGTGCATGCTGTTGAAGGTTTCGGTTTGCCGGGCCTGGAATTGCTGGAGCTGTTCGGAGAACCTGGGTTTGTTGCGTGAGGCCGTATTGGGGAAGCCGTTGTTGCGGGCCGTGATGTAGGGAGGCATGGAGGCCTGGCTGACGCCCACCTTCAGCTTCCGGTCGTAATGGATGTACTTCCCCACGCGCGTCGGCGGCTCGATGAGGAGGATGCGCTCATAGCCGATGCCGGTCTCGTGCCAGGCCACCATGCGCTCGCCGCCGTAGCTGCGGTCCTCCTCCATGTACCGCACGAAGTAGCCGAGCAACGCCAGCGCCTCCATGTTTCCGCTCCGCATCCCCAGGTGCCGGACGTCGCACACGCGATGAAGCAGCTCGTAGAGCTGGTATTGCGCCACGCGCTTCCCGCCGGAGAGCTCCTTCCAAGCAGGCTCCGTCCAGAACTCGGTCAGGTCGAAGCAGCGCGGCTCCCCGTAGTAGGACTCCAGGCTGCGGCAGATATCACCGTATTGATACTTGCGGCTGAACGTGTCCTTGACGCCTTCATGCAGGATGGGTTTGTCGCCCGCGATGATGACGCAAAAGCCCAGCTCCGCGGCCAGCCACGCCATCTGCGCCATTCCCTTGAAGCTCGTGTCGTGCTCGGGGTGGTACTCCCCCTTCTTCCCGGTGAAGCGGCTCCAGAGGATCAGCACCCTGCGCTTCTTCAGGGAGTCGAGCGAGCCCACCCGGCGGTGCAGGAAGTCGAGGATGGCGCCCTGCTTGCGGAGCTTCTCGACGGCAAACCCCCGGCGGATGGTGTCGCGGTTGTCCGATTCGGAGCTGTTCGTTCCTCCTTCCTTCTGGAACCGGTCGCTCAGGAAGTAGGTGCCCATGTTGTAGGGCGCGAGCCAGCAGAAGAGCCGCTGGCTCCTCATGAGCTCATAGCCGCTGTTGCTGAAGGCCGTCCGGTCGAAGCATCCCCTGGCGGTCTCGGCGAGCCGGACCCGCTCCCTGCCCAGCAGCTCGCTGAAGAAGCTGTACATCCCCGCGCTGTGGTCCTGCTCCGGCTTGTCGTCCTTGAAGTGGACGACGACGTTCATGTTCCGCTTGAGGAGCGCGCTGGCCCCGATGCCGAACATGTCGCCGCTGGCGTGTCCTCCAATGACGCACGTCACCGGCAGTTGGGCCCAGATGGTGTGCTGGACGTCCTGGATGAACCGGTAGTAGCCCTCGATCGCCCGGAACCGCAGGTCCGAGTCCTCTTCGAACTGCGCCAGCATCCGGGACAGGAACGAATCGGTGTCGTGCTCCTCGAGCTTGAGCTCGAAGATGCGGAGCAGGTCGCGCACGAAGTCGCTCGCGATCTGGCGGCGCGCATCTCTCCGGGTGCCCCAGGACTCCAGCTCGGCCCACCACTCCATCTGGTCCAGGCTGTTGCCATCCATGATGTCCGTCAGCCAGAGGTCCACCAGGGTTCCCAGCAGTGTGTTGGTGCAGAGGTCCTCGTCCTCGGCGGCCTGGCGGATGATCCTGAAAGCTGCGCCCGGAACGACTGCTTCGAAACGACGTCCTCGCCCCATGCCTCTTCCATGTCTCACCTCGTTCCTAGTGTCGGCTCCGCCGCGCGGTGGTCGCGGTCCAGGCAGAGCATCGTCGCTGCTTCCCTTCGCCCGTTCCCGAGAGGAAGATCGCAATCCAGGGTGGGCCGGAAGCCGCGGCCCTTCAGGAGTCGGAGCGCCCGCTCATTGTCGTGCTGACAGCGAGCGTACAGCCTGCTCAGCTCCAGGCCCTCAAAGGCCCGGCGCACGGCCTCCTCGACCGCCGCCCGTCCGTAGCCCCGGCTCCACCAAGCGCGGTCGATGAAGAAGGCGAGCTCGGCGTGGCGCCGTGACGCCTCGACATGGAACAGGCTGCACACGCCCAGCAGTTGTTCGGAGTCCTCCGGGTGGACCGCGAACGAATGGGCTGTCCCGGCCCGGTGGGCCCGCGAGCGGACCTCGATGAAGTGGCTGCCGAAGTTCTCCGGCGCTGGCATCGGGAGGCCCGCGGGAAACGCGACCTCCGGGTCGCTGACCAGTCGCTGAAGGTCTTCGGCGTGGCGCTGCGTGAGCAGCACGAGCCGCACAAGGGGGGCATGGGCGGGCATTACGGAGGGCGCGGAGAATACCGGAGGTGGCGCTGCCGCATCCATCCGAAGCCAGCTCCAGCCCCCCGGATTGCTCCCTTCCCCGCCGCTTCCTAGGATTTCGACCTTCGCCGCCTCCCCTCTTCTCAAGGAACCCCGCCATGCATTACACGCGCAGGAACATCTCCGAGTTGCTCGAGACCGTGCAGGGCAGCCCTGACGTCATGGGCTTCTGGACGTCAAACTTCGCCGGCTCCGCCTTCACCCTGGTCCCCTCCCCCGGAGGCATGATCTGGCAGGACATCTACGCGCCCAGCCGCCAGATCTGCGAGGACGGCATCCCGTACGGCACCGAGGACGGCATGAACAATCACTGCGGCGGCACCGGCTACTGACGTTGAAGTACACCGGCCCGGCCCAGCTCCGGGAGTGCACCAGCATCACCCCGTGGAAGCGCCGCAGGGAGCCGCCCGTGGGCTCTCATCGAAGGAACCTGTCCTTCTCCCAGCGAGCCTCCCTCGCCTAGCCTCGTCCAGATGCGATGCGGATCCCATCGGTGGGCTGCTTTCGGCCCTCACCTGACCATTGAGCATGACGTACCTCGCTTCGTGAGAGAGGCGTGCAGGGTTGCGCTGGTCGCGGCCCTCTCCTTCCCCGTCGTTGCTCTCCTCGTGCCCTCCCTCTGGAACGCATGGCAGGCATGGGCCATGGCGCTCCTCGCCTGCGGGTGGGCCGCCCACCAACTGACGTCCGACTGGAAGGTGCTGCTCAACAAGGAAACACAGCTCTTGAAGCTGCGGTCCGGTGTCGGCGTGTTCTTCTCCGCGAACACGCATCCGCTCGAGTCTTTTACGTCCGTGGCCCTCTCTCCCCGCGGCAAGGCGGCTGGGGGAGGCTCCAGCGACTGGGGATTCTACTCGGTGGAGTTGAAGTCCCCGACACGAACCGTGGCGGTGTCGGGGAGTAACGACCGGGAAGAGGCGCTGGAGCTCGCCCAAGCCCTCTCTCGTTTCCTGGGCGTTGATTTGAGTGTGGACGGCGGACATGCGCGCCCCGCGGACGCCCGTCTCGATGCAGCGCCACTTGAACGCGAGCAGGCGCTACCGTCACTCCCCCCAGGCAGTCGTATCCGGGTCCGGCAGAGTGCGCAGGGTCTGGTGTTGCAGCTGCCAGGCTGCGGCTGGAGGCCCCTGTTCGTAGTGAAGGCGGGCATCGCGCTTGTCATCGCGGTAGGTGGGCCCACCGTCTTCGGGCTGGCCTGGGTGCGCACGTACGGCCTCCGACAACTCACCTCCGCGGAGCCGCTGATGGCCCTCGCCGTCTTCCTTTGTCTGGGAGGACTCCTTTTGTGGAGTGTCATTCGGGAGGTCAATATGGGTTGGTCTCTCGCCGCGTCCTCACGGGGGATTGAGCATTCACGCACCGGGGGCGGGAAGCCGCGAGAAGCCACACGACTCCCAGCGTCGCAAATCGAGGACATCGACCTGCGTGAGACGGAGGAAAAGCTCTTCCGGAGCTTGACCGTCGTCATCGAGCACAAGAAGGGCTTCGTGCGGATGGGGGCGGGGCTGTCCCGAGAAGAACTCGAATGGACGGAAACCATGCTGCGCCGAGCGCTGGCGACCCGCCGGGGGCCGCGCGACGATGGCGACTCCACTCTCTTGCTGTAGTCCGCTTCATCGGCCTGCGGGACGCCCGCAACGTGGACGTTGATTTCTCAGACGAAGTCAGGGGGCCGAGATAGGCCTGCCCCCAGGGGCCGGATGGGCCAGAGCCCATCCGGCCCCGTTGAGGCTCAGGGCGAGCGGAACCAGCTCGCCGTGAAGCTCCCGGAGACTTCCGTGAAGGAATCGGGCCCCGTCATCGTGATGGTCGTAGGAGTCGGCAGAGGATACGGCGCAGGACTTGCGCAGACTCCTGACCCACGGTGGTTGCGCGTCCCAGTGTAGGTCCCGGCAGTGGAGCCCGGGGTCAGTCCCGAGAACTTCACATCACTCGTCCGCCAGCAGCCATCTCCGTTGTTCGACATGATTCCGGAGCCACTGCTGTCAATGGTGAAGCAGCCAGGCCAGCTCGCGTGGCACCACTTCCCCACCAACGGATCCGTCGAGGAGAGGACGGCCGCCTTCTGGGCCGACAGGTCCGTCTGCTCATCCATGGCGCCGCCACAGGCCGTGAGGCAGAGGACTGCGAGGGCCGCGAGCGCTGCTTGTCTATTCATCGGGTGTCTTTCCTTGGAAGATCGGCTTGAGGTAATTGCCATTCTTCAAGGCCCCACAATAAATGGCAAGCAATATGGGTGGCCCTGCGGGTCTGGCCTCTGGTGCAAGGGCATGCCGGCCTGGGGTGCGGGCACACCCAGGGATTGGCGAAGATGCCGCGGAACCTCAAGGAGGGGCTCCCACGGGCTTCCGTGGAGGTGCTCCTGAAGAGTGGCCGCGTAAGGCGCCGCCGTGATCCCGGCCGCGGGCCCGCCCCAGCCGAGGACCTGCGAAGGCACGGCGTGTCGCCCCACCATGCGTCGTTGCCGCGGGGGGCGTCACATACACAACAGCAATCCAAACACCGCCAACAAACGTTTCCGCCTCCAACAAAACCCATCCACACTTTTCCGCCTTTTCCCCAATGGTTTACTCAAAATTCGGAATTATCATCCGCTCACCCACTCCACACTCGGAGGTAGCGCCATGATGAGCCGTATGAAGTGGTTGGTCGCGCTTGGCAGTCTGATGTTCGCGGCGGGCTGCGGGCCCTTGGAATCCGAGCAACCCCTCGACACAGCACCGTCCAGTGAGATGCAGGCCGAGGAAGCGCCCGGCATGAATGACACCCACGCAGCCGCTGTCACCTGCCCGCAGAAGTGTCAGAACCAACGCAACAAATGCATCTCTGAGTGCTCCCCCACCAGCTCGGCATGTATGCAGGGTTGTCGCAATCGCTACGAGATCTGCATCCTCAATTGCTGAGTCCTGCTACCGCCTCTTCCCTGGCCGGATGGCGAGCGCTCATCCGGCCCTGGGGCGGTTCAGTGCAAGCAGCCCCCGCTCGACGTGAAGCGGCAGGAGACGTAGGAGTGGACAGAGCGCGCCAGGGGGGCATCAGACCCGTTGCGTGCCTCGGATCGCCTGCTATAACGCCCGCGACCTTTCGACCCCGTAGCTCAGTTGGATAGAGCGGCGGTTTCCTAAACCGCAGGCCACAGGTTCGATTCCTGTCGGGGTCATCGCCCTGCTTGCCAACCTCTTGGAAGCAGGGCGTTTTTTTGTGCTGAGGCGCCCGCTCAGGGCCGCGACTCGCCGGCCAGCGCCGCGCGGTGGATGGCCACCCAGAAGTCGGCGGCCCGCCGGGCCCCTTCGAACAGCGGCTCCGGGTGCCCGGCCCCCAGCGCCGCGCAGAGCGCCTGGGCCCGCGCGCCGTGCTCCAGGTCCACGTCGAGGTGGACGAGGATGAAGCGCGCCTTCGTCCGCTCCAGCCCGAGCCGCCCCAGTCCCTGGCGGGCCTCGCCTCCCAGGTGCCGCGCCACGCCCTCCAGCACGCGCAGCGCGCCCAGGAAGGCGAGCTGCCGCTCCGGCCCGATTCCCTCCCAGAAGGCGTGGAAGTCGGCCACCTCGCGAGGCGTGTCGGACGAGGGCTCGCGCCCGAAGGCCGCGAGGTCCGCCTTGGCCAGCAGGTAGTGCGACTGCTCGTCCTCCGCCAGCTCCGCGAAAAAGGCCTTCAGCTCGGGGAGCGTGGCGCGCTCGGCCGCGAGCCGCAGCCGGTCTCCGCTGCGCCGCGTGTAGTGGTACATCATGTCGAGGAACGCCACGTAGCGCTCTGGCGTCACCGCCGGCAGCCAGCTCGCGACCTGCCGCGCCATCCCGACGGCGAGCGCCTCCAACTGCTCATCAATCGACGACATCCTCAGTCCCTCCGGTCCGAAAGCAGCGCGCCCAACGTCCGCCGGGCATGCGCGAGGTGCGGCGCCGCCCGCTGGGGGGGCAGCTCGTCCAGGCGCACCACGCCCGCGTCGAGGAACCCCTCCCCACCGAGTCCCCGTCCACAGGCGGTGGGCACCGCGCGCAAATCCACCGGCTGGAGCACGCCCCGCGCGTCCCGGGCGAGCGCGAGCTTCAGCACGGCCCCCGTCTGGCACGCCAGCGTGGGCATGATGCTCAGGAAGTTGCCCAGCGAGTACGCGATGAGCCCCATCCGCGCGGGCCCGCCCCGGCGCACCTGCGTGGGGCAGGTGGCGTCCGCGCCGTCGATGGACACCCACTCCACCGGCTGGAGGACATGCGGCGAGGAGCCCAGGAGGAGGTCCGCCCCGCGCTCGATGAGCCGGCAGGCGTGCTCGCGCTGGAGGGCCTCGGGCCAGTACTCGTACTCAAAGCCCCAGTGCGGCATCAGCACCACCAGGTCCGGCCCCACCGCGCGAGCGGCGTCGATGAGCGCGCCCAGCCGCTCCCAGTCCGGCGCGTGGAGGGGGCTGCCCAGCCGCGTCACCGGCACCCCGGCGGGCGGCGCCCCCACGAGGTGGTTGATGTCATACGTCACGGCGGCGATGCCCATCCGCACCCCGCCCACCTCCAGGGCGGCCACCGCGTCCTCCGGCCGGGGGCCTCCCACGCAGCGGTGCTGGGAGGAGGCCAGCACCGTCCCCCGGGTCCGCTCCAGCCCTTCGGCGCCCTGGTCGAGCGCGTGGTTGTTGCAGAGGGAGAAGACGCGGTGGCGCGCCGTGCCCTCCCAGGCCGCGAGGTAGTCCGGCGGGGCGTTGTAGTGGAGCGTCTCGTAGACGAGCCGGGGCACGGGCCGCGCCGGGTCCACCGGCGTCTCCAGGTTGGCGAAGGCCACCGCGTCCCCCGCCATCACCTCACGGACTCCGGGAGAGAGGGCGCGGTGGAAGCCGCTGCGAATCCACATCATGTCGCCCACGGCGCTCAGCCGGAGCTCCGGCGCGCCCGCGTGCCTCCAGCTCCCCGAGGCGAGGTGCCGGGCGACTCGCGCGAAGTGCTCCCCGGTTTCGGCCGAGCGCGGCTCCGGCAGATGCAGGAGGCTCTTGGTGATGTAGCGCAGGTTGAGGTCCCACCGGGACAGCGGCCAGCGGCCGTCCTCGTAGCGGATGTCCGCGTACAGCCGGCGCAGGGCGTTCATGGGCGCTTTCGCTCCAGGGTGACGAGTCGCACGTCCTCCTCCACCACGATGGGGCCGGCCAGGAGGGCCCGCCACATGACGTGGAGGTAGCTGTCGAAGACGGGGGCCCCGCGCGCGAGCAGCTCGGGGCGCAGGCGCGCGTGCAGCCGCGCGAGGTTGTAGCCGGGCACCCGCGGGTAGAGGTGGTGGTCCAGGTGGTGGTTGAGGCCGTTCCACAGGAAGGTGACGAGCCGGGTGCTGCGCACCGTCGTCGCGGTGTGGAAGCGGTCGCCGCGCCAGACGTTGGCGTGGTGGTCGGAGATGGACTTGAGCCCGTTGAGGGGGCTGGCGAAGAGCACCGGCAGCAGCCAGCACTCCACCGCGCCCCCGAGGAGCCCGTGGCCCGCCAGGAGCCAGAAGAGCAGCGCGTAGAAGGCCCCGTAGCCGAGCAGCACCCGCGCATGGCGGCGCAGGCGGGCGGCGTCGAAGTGCTGCACCGGGTAGAGGACGTTGAAGTAGACGAGGCTGAGCGGCAGGCCCAGCAGCACGGTGGCGTAGAAGAGTGCCCACAGCCCGGGCGAGCGGCGGCCCGCGTTGTAGGCGTCAGGGTCCTTCTCGGTGCGGTTCCAGCGGTGGTGCGCGAGGTGGTCGTGCCGCATCGGCTCGTAGGCGATGCCCACGAGCAGGCTGAGCCCGTTGCCGAAGAGGCGGTTCTGCCAGGGCCTCGGGAAGAGGGTGTCGTGCCACGCGTCGTGGTCGAGCTGGATGAGCCCCATGACGCCCTGGGCCGCCAGCAGCCACAGGGGCAGCTTCAGCCAGAAGCCGCTGACGTGCGCGAGCCCCACGCCGGCCAGCCCCCACACGCCCAGGTGGAGGGCCGCCATGCCCAGAGCCCGCGCGGGGCGGATGCGCAGCAGCTCCACCAGTTCGTCGCGGGAGGGGCCTGGCCCGGCGGGGGCAGCGGGTGAAGCGG
>NZ_RAWQ01000275.1:0-11020 GCF_003668965.1 Corallococcus sp. AB030 | reverse complement strand
CCCGCCCTCGGCCCCCACCAGCACCTCGCGGCCCGCAACCGACTCCACGCGGAAGGCGTGCTCGTCCAGCACCGGCGACAGGCTCCATCCGGTGTTGCGAAGGAAGACCACGTAGCGCGCGCCCCGGACGAAGCGGGGCACATGGCTCACCACGAGCTGCCGTCCATCCGGCAGCACCCCTCCGGCCTGCTTGAGGCGCAGCTCCCGCGGAGCCGCGCCCAGGTGCGCCCGCACGTTCCCCAGCGTCACCACCGTCCACGGGCCCGTGCGCGGCGAATACTCACTGCGCACGTCCGTGACTTCACCCTCCACCACGGAGGCTGTCTGATCGAACAGGCTGAGAAGACTGTCCACCGCGCGCGGCGGCCGGAGTGATGCTTCCGCGGCCAGGGGACTCTCCTGCCGCGCGGGAGCGTCGTCCCCACTGGCTGCGCTGCACCCCGTGAGACCCATGAGGAGCAGTGCGCACGCCCCCCTTCCGAACGTCGTCCATGGTCTGCCCACGCGCATCACGTCCGCTCCCTTCGTGTCGTCAGTGGATGAGATAGAAGGCGTCCTGGCGCGGCACGAAGAACCGCCAGCCTTCGTCCGTCAGGTACGCCGGATCTTCCTGCATCACCGCCACCTGCTGCCCACCCCACTCTGGCACGGGCGTGACGGTGTTGAGCTCGACGGCGAGGTACGAGCCCTTGCGCAACAGTCTGGGTGCCTCGGAGCGCGATGCCGCACGGAAGTCGATGGACGCGCCCAGCGCGTGTCCCTGCGCGCCCAGCGGATGGCTGTAGACCTTGGCCTCGATGCCCCGCTCCTTCATCTCCGCCATCGTCGCGTCGTAGACATCCGCCGACGAGCGCCCCGGTCGCGACGCGCGCAGCATCAGCGCGTCCTGCAGCGTCCGCGTGTTCTCCAGCGCGCGCTTCAGCCCCTCCGGCGCGTCCGTCTCCCCGTCCTTCAGCACGTACGCCATCTTCTGCCAGTCCGTGCTCAGCCCCAGCGCCGAGACGCCGAAGTCCACGTGCAGCAGGTCGCCGCGCTGGATGACCACCGCCTCGTCCGCCACCGCCAGGAAGCCCCGGGAGAAGCCGTCCTTCATGCCCTGCCGCTGCACGCGCAGGTCCGGCTGGAACCACGTGCCCACGCGCGCGTCGAACAGCGCGTCGTAGAGCCAACGGCGCACGTCCCCCACCGTCGTCTTGCCGGGCACCACCACCTCGTTGGAGAGCGCCCGCTTCACCAGCGACTCCGTCAGCACCACCAGGTCGCGATAGGGCGTGAACTCGCCGGGCAGCCGCGTGTCCAGGTACTCCTCGATGAGCGGCGCCGCGCTCACGAAGCGTGCTTCCGCGGACGGGCCCAGCGCCTCCACCAGCCACTTGTAGGTGTCATGCGTCAGGCTGCGCGTCACGCCCCGCCGCCCGTCCATGGCCAGCGCGATGGTGCGCGGGTGGTAGCGCGCGTCCAGGTCCGCGAGCGCCTCCGTCTGCTTGCGCTCCACCGGGGGCGCCTCGAAGAAGCGCGACACCGCCTCCGTGGCGTAGCCCGTCAACGCGACCTTCTGGAGCCCCGCGTCGCCCGCGTCCACGAAGACGAACACGTCGCGGTTGCCCGCGTACGGCAGCGGCGGCGCGACCCAGGCCGTCAGCGGATCATCGTGGAACTCCTCGTTGACCACGACCCACATGGCCACGCCGTGCCGGCGCATCATCTCCAGCAGCAGCCCGTGCCGCTCCTTCAGCCAGGACTCGCGCAGGGCCCGCTCCTGGGACGGCGGCGGCACGGGTGACGGGGTGGGAGCGCTCACGGGGACGGTGGCACACGCCACCAGACAGCCCAGGCTCAGGGCGGGTAGGACTGCGCGCCAACGGTTCATGTCGGGAACTCCGGGTCGGGAAGGAGGCGGAGCAGCCTAGCGCGCCCCAGAAAAACCGAAGCCCCCCGCTCCCGGAACCCTTGGGATCCGGGAACGGAGGGCCTGGGGCGCATTCCCACCTGCTCACCCGCTCGGATGTCCTCGCCCCCACACGCTTCCGGATCCCGTCCCCCCCGGTTCGGGACACCTGGAACCCGCCAGGCCTCACGGCCAGCGAATCCACTGGAAGCGGCGGCCCTCCCCCGAAGGCCGCGTGGAGCGCGGACATCCAACCGCGCGCGCCGTTACCTCAGTAGCTGGCGACCCAATCCAGGTCGCTTTCCTCGAAATCGAAGAGCGATTCCTCGCCTTCGTGCCGGGAGTCCTCTTCCCCGTCCCCCTCCTGCTCCTCGACCCGGTACCCCCTCGGCTCCCGGGCTTCGTCCTCCGGCCGCACACCCGCGCCCCCGTTGGAACCGGGCGCCCACAGCTCGCCGTCCCCCTGGCTCCACGCATCGATGCGGTACATCGCGTCCCCCCGGTGCGGTGTCTTGCCGTCCACCCCGCCGCCGCCGCCACGCCGCGCCTCGATAATTAGACGCCGACCGCCAGAATCCTTGGGTCGCCCCTAATCATTTCAAGAAGGCGCCCCCCTGCCGGAGCGCCAGGGCCCGGATTCCGGCCTCTTCGCTCCACCCCGGTTCCCCCCGACGGGCCACGGCCTCGAAGGCCTCCGCCGCCTGGAGCGGAAGTCCCATGGCGCGAAGCACCAGCGCCCGGTTCCACAGGGCCTGGGGATGGTCCGGTGCTTGACGCAACACGCCTTCGAGCAGCCCCAGGGCGCCCCGCGAATCCCCCGCCGCCATCGCCACCACGGCCCGGTCGCTGTCCCGGTCCAGCGAGGGGGCGCTGCGAGACAGGAAGTCCGACGCCTGACGCAATTCGCCACGCACCAGGTAGGCCGCCGCGATGCCGTGCAGGTCCCCCCGCTCCTCCAGTGCCGCCAGGGTCCGCAGGGGCACCGGCGGTTCGGTCGCGAGCGCCACTCCGCCCCCCGCCCCTGTCCGGACGGGAACGTAGGGGAGGTAGCGGTCCGCGGCCGGGTACGCGATGCGCGCCTCCAGCTCCCTCGCGGACGCATCCGCCCGCCACGCGTCCTTCGGCCGGAAGCCGTCCCCCGTCATGACCGCGGTAAGCGCACCCAGTCCCATGGCCAGCACCGCCCCCATCGCATGCCGCCATCTGCCGCGCGGCAACGCGAAGCGGAACGGACCTCGGAGGGGAGCAGGTGGTGGTGGCGCGTCGTTGTGGGCCACCGCGCCACACAGGGCCTGGACGCTGAGCATCTCCAACTGCATCGCATCATGCAGCCCGCTGGCGCACGCGCGGCAGAGGGCCAGATGGAGCCGGAAGTGCTCCTCGTCCCCCGATTCCAGCTCCCCATCCAGGAACCGGTAGAGCTTCTTGCACCAGAGATCCATCACGCGTCAGGGCCTGGAGTCGCGAGGCCGCCTCCCGTCCCTTGCGAAACGCGAGCGGAAGCAATCCTTGGTGGATTCCGCTAACAGCGTTCGCCGCTGGCTCCCCCGCCTGCCCCCCAGGGAGGAGCAGGCGGCGAGTGCCCGCGTCTTCAGCGGCGCGTGCGGGGGCGCAGCAGCGTCGCACCGGAGCGGCTGGTGCGCGGGCACGGGAGGCGCGGCGCGCTGACGGCCTCCACCGCCTCCGTCGTCGCGAACCAGGGGCAGCAGTTGGCGCACCCCGGGCAGCGGCGGCGGAAGCGGCGGGCGCCCTGGTGCCAGGCCCGGCCTTCGCGCTCCGGGGGCGGGGGCGTGGCGAGCACGTCCCCGGGCCAGTTCTCCGGCACGTCGTCCCAGTCGGCCCCGGGCACCGTCTCGCGGGCCTGGCGGGCGGACACCCAGCGCTCGCTCTCCGCGGGGTCCTCCAGCGCGAGCCTCGCGAGCATCTCCAGTTGCAGCAGGTCGTGGAAGCGGCGGGCGCAGACGTCGCAGGTGGCCAGGTGGCCTCGGACGCGGCGCTGGTCCTCGGCGGACAGGCTCCCGTCCAGGAAGGGCTGGAGGTCCTCACACGCGGTGCTCATCGTTCCCTCTCCTGGCGGCGGCGTTCCGCGGTGTCGTGGAGCATGGCCTTGAGGCGGCGGCGGGCGTGGAAGAGCCACGTGCCCACCGTTCCCGCGCTGGGGGTGTTCATCCGCCGGGCGATCTCCGCATGGCGCAGGCCCCGCGCATGCAGTTCGAACGCCTGGCGCAGCTTCTCGTTGAGCCGCGCCACGGCCTGGCGCAGCTCGTCCTCCGTGACGCACTCCCACTGCTCGGGCTCCGGCGCGTCCTCCGGGTCCTCGAAGAGCATGTGGACGTTGTGCAGGTCCACCCGGCGGTCCGTCTCCGCGCCCTGGCGGCGGCACTGGTCCAGGAACCGGTTGTGCAGCACGCGCACCAGCCACGCGCGGCGCGCGGGCTCCGGCCAACGCTTGAGCCGCTCCCACTGCAGGAGCGCGCGCAAGAGCACGTCCTGCACCAGGTCGTCGCAATCACTGGCACTCTTGCCGCAGACATTGCGCGCGATGGCGACCAGCACCGGCTGATGGCGGATCGCGAACGCGGCGAATTCCCCTCCAGAGCCCTCCCGGACTGGCGGCTCCTCCCTCCCTGGCACCATGCGACCGCCTCCCTTCCCTCCAGAGAACGCCGAGGGCCGGATTCTTTTTTTCTCACGGATGCGACAAACGCTGTCGCGCTTCTTCCCGAGTCACGGCGGCCAGTACGGCTGAAACACTTCAAGCAGACGCCAATTCCTTGCATGGAATAGACAGACATCCAGGCACTCCCCGGTTCAATGTCTCTCCATGGGTGTGACTTGCCTCCGGGTGGCGCGTGCCGGACCCGGCGTGAAAAACGGGGTGAAATAGGGGCGTCCAGCATGCCCCAGCGGCTTTCTGGGGGCTGGAGCGTTTTCGTGGACGCGGATCCGCGGTGGGCGCGGGGGGCGGTGGCATCTCCTGGTGCGTCAGGCGGGGGGGACGTGTCCCGCCGCGTCGTGTTCCGGGCCTGGGGGAGGCCCCCTGGGGGCACGGGGAAGCGTCCTCGGGCGCAACTCCCCCCTTGCGTGCCTGGGGAGTCCTTTGGTCCTCTTGGGCCACCGCCGTATGCCCATGGAAACCGCCGCCGACAGCCGAGAGTACCGCGTGGTCTTCTTCTGCCCCGCGTCGAACGCCCGGCTCGAGCGGCTGGAGGTCCCGGTGCGCCGGCTGCTGTCGCGCATCCAGGCGCCGCCGGCGGAGCTGGCCCCGCTGAGTGAGGCCGGAGCGCTCACGGAGGCCGGGTGGCAGGTCTACCTGGTGCGTTCGCTGACGGAGCGCAGCGCGGCGCAGGCCATGGCGGCCTACGTCAGCGAGGCCACCTGTGCACTGGCCGCGGAGGTGGACGCGGAGGTGCTGGGGCTCTACGTGGACGTGTCCGGGGACTCCGCGCGCATCTGCCGCTGCGGCCCGGAGGACGGGCCGGAGACCTTCGCCGGGCGGAGGCAGGCCGCGCTCACCCGCACGTCCGAGTGGCTGGAGGTCGCCCCCGCGAGCCTGTCCGCCCTCTTCCAGTTGGATCCGCCGGACGCCGAATACGAGCCTGACGCGGACGACCGCTTCGTCGAGGAGAAGCTGCGTGAGGCGCGAGCCCTGATGGAGCGCTACCGCACCGCGGCGAAATGAGGTCGAGCACCCCGGAGGACCTGTCGGGCCGCTGTGAGCGGTGCTACCTGCCCACGGCCCTGTGCCTGTGCGCGGACGTGCCCGTCATCCCCACGCGCACGGAGCTGCTGATCATCCGGCACAACAAGGAGTCGCAGAAGAGCACCAACACGGCGCGCATCGCCGCGCTCGCCCTGCCCCGCTGCCACATCGTGTCCTATGGAGCGCCCGGAGCGCCCTTCGACGCGTCGGTGCTGGACACGCCGGACACGTGGCTCCTGTTCCCGGACGCACCGGAGGCGGAGGGTCCTCCGCCGAAGCGGCTCGTGGTCATCGATGGGAGTTGGGCGCAGGCACGACGCATGGTGCAGCGCGTCCCCGCCCTGCGCAGGCTGCCGGGCATGAGGTTGCCGCCGCCCGCGCCGGACACGCGCCGCCTGCGCAAGCCGCCGCACCCGGACGGGATGTCCACGCTGGAGGCCATGGCCGGCGCGCTCGCGCGGCTGGAGGGCGAGGAGCTCGCGAAACCGCTGCTCACCCTGCACGAGCTGATGATTGAGCGCGTGCTCGCGAGCCGCGGTCGGCTGGGCTGGGAGAACTACCTCTAGCGACCTACTGCAGGACCTTCTGCATCTCCGCCGCGAAGGGCACGGGCTCCAGGAAGCCCGTCACGCGCGGCTGCGTCAGCACGGTGCCGTCCGGGTTCACGAAGGCCACCGTGGGCAGGCCCTCCACGCCCAGTTGCTCCATCAGCGCATCCAGGCGGTCCTCGCTGTTGGTCGCGTCGATCTTGATGGTGAGGAAGCGGCTGCCCTCGGCCTGGGTGATGACCTCCGAGGACGGATACGTCAGCCGGTCCAGTTCCTTGCAGGCCGCGCACCAGTCCGCGAAGAAGTCGATGAGCACCGGACGGCCTTCCTTCTTCGCCGCCGCGAGCACCTGCTCGAACTGGCTGGCGTCGAACGTCGCCTTCTTCGCCGGCATCACGTGGTGCCACTGCCACGACGGCGCCACCGGGCGCTCCTGGAGTCCCATGCGCACCCACAGCTCACCCGTGGGCCGCGCGTCCAGCGCGCCGCCTCGCAACACCAGCGCCCCCACCACCAGCGCCACGCCCAGCGCCTTGAAGCCGAAGTCGCGCGCGCCCTCCTTGAACGAACGGTGCACCGCGCCCACCCCCACGCCCACCACCACCAGCACCGCGGCCAGCACCGCGCCGGGCACCTGGCCCACCTCGGCGCCCAGCGCCTTCACGGTGTCGCGCGCCCAGGGGAAGGCGTCCTTCACGTACGAGAACGCGAGCGCCACCAGCATGATGCCCAGCACGCTCTTCACCCACTCCATCCACACGCCACCGCGCGGCAGGCGCACGGTGAAGACGCCGATGAGGAAGAACGGCACGCCGATGCCCAGCGCGTAGATGAACAGCAGCGTCGCGCCCAGCGTCGTGTTGGCGGACTTCGCCACGAAGGCCAGCAGGCCCGTGAGCACCGGCCCCGTGCACGGCGCCGCCAGGAACCCGGACACGCTGCCCATCACGAACGCGCCCGCGATGCCCGCGCCGCCCACGTTGCTCAGCTTCGTCTGCATGGACGACGGCAGCGCCAGCTCGAACGCGCCGAACATCGACGAGGCCAAGAGCAGCAGGAACAGCGCCAGCCCCAGCACCACCACGGGACTGCCCAGCATGGAGCCGAAGGCCTGGCCCGTCTTCGCCGCCAGCACGCCCAGCGCGCTGAACACCACGCCCATGCCCACGATGTACGACGTGGTCAGCGCCAGCGAGCGGCCCCGCGCCTCCGCCTTCCTCGCGCCGAACACCGACACGGTGATGGGGATGAGCGGGTACACGCACGGCGTCAGCGCGGTGAGCAGGCCGCCGGCGAACACCACCAGCGCGCCCCAGGCGAGGTTCCCGGACTCCAGGAACCGGGCCGCGTCCAGCCCGGCGCTCGGCCCCGTGGGAAACAGCCACGGCACCACCGCCACCGCCACTCCCGCCACCACCGCCGCCAGCGTCAGCTTCTTCGTGTCCATGCGTGCCTTACGCCTCCGCGCGTCCGGACCTTCGGAGGCTCCCTTCTATATGCGGAGGCCGGGGACGCGGCTACCCCGCCGGCATCTCCGCGGGGGCGGCAGGCACCTTCAGCCCCGCGGAGCGCGCCAGCCCCATCACACCCTCCACGGCGGCGGCGATGTAGCCAAAGGGGTTCGCTCCATCCACCGCCGTCACGTGCACCTCGCCCATCCGCTGCTGGAAGGCCGCCGCCACCTGGGGCAGCTGCTGCGCCAACGTCAACTGGATGACCTCTGGACTCACCGAGTTCTCGATGTCACGCAGCGTCTTCGCGCGCTCCAGCTCCAGCCCCTGCTGCGCGCGGGTGCGCCGCAGCTCCAGCTCCGCGATGCCGGCCTCCGCCTCCGCGATGGACTGCTTCGCCAGCAGCACCTGGAGCCGGGCGGACAGCTGCTCGGCCTCCTGCCGGGCCACGGCGAGCTGGACTTCGTGACGCGCGGCCTCCGCCTCCTGCTGGCGGCGCATCCGCTCCAACTCCACCTGGGCCTTGGCGGCCTCCGCCTCCTGCTCCCAGCGCAGCTCCTCCAGTTCACCCTGCGCGCGGTTGTACGCGAGCTGCCGTTCGCTGGTGAGCCGCGCCTCCTCCAGGCGCGCGTCCGTGGCCAACGACTCCAGCCGGGCCTGCTCCTTCAGCGCCTCCGTGCGCGTGCGGACCTCCTCCTGCGCGGTCAGCTTCGCGAGCGCCACTTCGCGATCCACGGAGGTGCGCTCCTGCTGCTGCTGACGCGCCTGCTCCATCTTCGCCTGGGCCAGCCGCGCTTCCTGCGCGAGCTGCTCCATCTGCGCCTGCTCCTCCGTGGCCTGGGTGCGCTGGCGGACCTCCTCGCGCGCGGCGAGCTTCTGGAGGTTGAGCACGCGCTCGGCCTCCGTCTCCTCGCGCCGCACGAAGCGCTCCTTGGCCAGCTCCGCCTCGCGCGCCTGCCGCTCCTGCTCCCGGCGGAAGCGGGCCTGCATGTGTTCGAAGACGGAGGAGGACAGGACGCGCACGTCCTGGATTTCAATCGTGTCCAGCAGCACGCCCCAGCCCACGTCGGTGCGGTCCTCCAGCCGGCCCCGTCCGGAGAGCACGGGGGCAATCTCGCGCATCAGCTCCGCCGCGATGCCCTCCTTGCGCCGGGTGAGGCACTCCTCCACGGTGAGGTTCGCCACCAGCCGGCGCGCCGCGCCCACGAACATCTCCCCGAGCAGCTCCGCCAGCTTCTCCTGCGCGCGCTCCGGGTAGCTGAAGTTGAGCATCCGGAAGGCCACCAGCGGATCCGCGATGCGGTACACCGCCAGGCCCGTCACCGCCACGCCCACCTTCTCGCTCGTCACCTGATCCGCGGTGAACTGGAACCGCTGGATGCTGGTGGGCACGATGGCCACCGAGTCCCCCGGCAGCTTGAAGCAGCTGGCGCCCTGGCCGCTCACCTCGCGCACGCGCCCCCGGCGCATGTGGATGAGGAACTCGCTGGGCCGCGCGGTGATGAGCCCCCACTTCTTCACCTTGTCGGGGTCCTCCGCTGGCTTGCCCGCCCGCCAGCCGTCCACGTAGCGGGAGCGATCCAACCCTCCCTCCAGGCGGACCAGCGACGGCCGCCCCGTCCCGTCCTGCTGCGTGTCCTGGGCGTTGCTCCGGGCCTGCGTCTTCGCGTTGGCGCTCATGTCTGGCACCCTCCGCGCTGGCTCCAGTGCAGGCGCCCGGCCATGCCCCGGGGTGCCACGAAACGGGCACTTATGGGCGCGCGAAGCACCGTTTCGGATCACCCCGCTCCAACCCGGCGCGGCCGGAGTGCTCCATTCCGGAGGAGCGTTGAACCCGGCCGGCGCATCCCACGACCCGGTGCGTCGCGGACAGAGGCCCTGGACCCCATGTTCCCTTGACCCGAGGGGGGTCGATTTTATAATTGACCAGTCCGGTCCACATTCGTGTGGGCCCATGTAGACCCTGCCGCTGCGCGCGGACCCACCGCGTCGCCGGGGAGCGGAGGGGTGTTCCACCCTCCTGCGTCACTTCTTCCTGAGGACTTCATGCTGAGCCTGCCCATCTACATGGACAACCACGCGACCACCCCGCTCGATCCGCGGGTGCTGGAAGTGATGTTGCCCTACCTCCGCGAGGACTTCGGCAACGCGGCCAGCCGCAATCACGCGTTCGGCTGGAAGGCCGAGGCCGCGGTAGAGAAGGCGCGCCGGCAGGTGGCGGACCTCATTGGCGCGTCGGAGAAGGAGATCGTCTTCACCTCCGGCGCCACCGAGTCCGACAACCTGGCCATCAAGGGCGTCATCGAGTTCTACAAGTCCAAGGGCGACCACATCATCACCCTGAAGACGGAGCACAAGGCCGTCCTGGACACCTGCAAGCGCCTGGAGCGCGTGCGCCAGGAGCGCCTGGACGAGCTCAAGCTGCTGCGCCTGGGCCAGCTGGCCGAGCGCGACGTCACGCCGGAAGAGGTCCCGGAGCTGGCCGCGAAGCTCAACCTGGACGCGGACGACACGTACAAGAAGTGGGCGGAGATGCCCACGGGTGGCGCGCGCGTCACCTACCTGGACGTGGAGAAGGACGGCCGCGTGAGCCTGGAGAAGCTGGCCGCGGCGATGACGCCCAAGACGGTGCTCGTCTCTATCATGTTCGCCAACAACGAGATCGGCGTGGTCCAGCCGGTGGCGGAGATTGGCAAGCTGTGCCGTGAGAAGGGCGTCCTCTTCCACTGCGACGCGGTGCAGGGCGTGGGCAAGGTGCCTTTCGACGTGGAGAAGATGAACGTCGACCTGGCCTCCATCAGCGCGCACAAGATGTACGGCCCCAAGGGCGTGGGCGCCCTCTACGTGCGCCGCAAGCCGCGCGTGCGCATCGCGCCCATGGTGGACGGCGGCGGTCACGAGCGCGGCATGCGCAGCGGCACGTTGAACGTGGCGTCCATCGTCGGCTTCGGCGCGGCGGCGGAAGTGGCGAGGCAGGACCTGCCGGAAGAAGCGGCGCGCCTGTTCCGCCTGCGTGAGCGGCTGCGCACCGGCATCATGGAGCAGCTGGACATGGTAACGGTGAACGGCAGCATGGAGCACCGCATGCCGGGAAGCCTCAACATCTCCTTCTCCTACGTGGAGGGCGAGGCCCTGATGATGTCCATCAAGGACGTCGCGGTGTCGTCCGGCTCCGCGTGCACGTCCGCGTCGCTGGAGCCCTCCTACGTGCTGCGCGCCCTGGGGGTCGAAGAGGACATGGCGCACAGCTCCATCCGCTTCGGCCTGGGCCGCTTCAACACGGAGGAGGAGGTCGACTTCGTCATCCGCCTCGTGGTGGACAAAGTCCGCAAGTTGCGAGACATGAGCCCCTTGTACGAGATGGCCAAGGAAGGCATCGACCTCAAGAGCATCGAGTGGACCGCCCACTAGGCGCTCCCCTCCCCTCAAG
>NZ_RAWQ01000274.1:0-11158 GCF_003668965.1 Corallococcus sp. AB030 | reverse complement strand
GCGGGGGACGCCACGGGCGTCTGGGGTGACTCCGTGCAGGCCAGGCAGGCGGCGAGGAGACAAGCGGATAGCAGGGGAGCGCGGTTCATGTCCCCGGGTCTAGTCCATCATGCGGAAGGGGCGGATGGGGCGCGCGCCGCCTCTGTGCAGGAGCCATCAGGCCGGGCTGACAGCCACGGCCTGTCAGGATTGCGTGCTTGCGTCGTCTGGGGACTTCGGTTACTCCTCCGACACCGGAAAGCGGTTCTGCGCGATTAGCTCAGCTGGATAGAGCGTTGGCCTCCGGAGCCAAAGGCCGCAGGTTCGAATCCTGCATCGCGCGCTCGTGTAAGTGCCCGGCCTTTCAGGAAAAATCCTCCTGAAAGGCCGGGCAGCCGAGCAAGCTCTACTGAGCCTGGCCCGCTATTGGCCCGCCCGGAAGAAGCTTCACCCGCAGGGCCGACGCCGCCGGTTCCCGACACCTTCACGCTGACGTTCTCGCGCGTCCCTGGCGGATGGGCCGTAACAGGCTCGTCGTCGGGACAGGGGCACTACGCCTACGAGGCGTTCTGCGACGCCTTCTGCCGCCTGCCCATGCGGGCCGTCTCCGGCGCGAGCCTCCCGTCTACGGGGACGGACGCCAAGGCCCAGCGCGGCAAGAAGGGCGGTGGCCGATGAGCCGCGCCTACGACGTGGGCGCGAGCTCCGAGCAGGGGCGCCGGGACTACCAGCAGGACGCCGTGGGCCGCACCCAGGGCCCGGCGGGACTCATCGCCGCCGTGGCGGACGGCCTGGGCAGTTACGAGGGCAGCGACAAGGCGGCCCAGGCCGCGGTGCGCTCGGTGCTGGGGCACGCGTACCTGCGCGAGGCGGATGCCAGTGATGGCTCGCTCAAGCTCGGCATGGAGTCCGCCGTCGCGCACGCCCACCGCGACGTCCGCCGCGAGCAGCTCGTCGGGCAGCACACGGGACTCACCACGCTGGCCCTGCTGGTGGTGGCGGGGGCGCGGGCCGCCGTGGCGCACGTGGGCGACAGCCGCGTGTACCGGCTGCGCGCGGGGAAGCTGGAGCAGCTCACCGAGGACCACCGCGACAGCCGGCACGTCCTGACGCGGTGCCTCGGCAGCGTCCGCTCCGACTGCACGCCGGACGTGCTGGAGACGGACGCGCGTCCCGGGGATGTGTGGCTGCTATCCACCGACGGCGTTCACGAGTCGCTGACGCTGGAGCAGCTCGCCTCGGTGCTGGCGGACGGCGCCGACGCCCAGGTGGCCGCCCAGGCGCTGGTGGAGTCCGCGCTCGCCGCCGGTAGCCGCGACAACTGCACCGCCCTGGTGGTGCGCGTGCCCGGGGACGTCCCGGAAACGGTGCGAGGTGCCGCGTGAGCGCCACCGGTATGCCCCCTGCCGCTGTCGTCAAGGTGTCCCTGCGCAGCGGTACTGGCCACCGCGTCTCCATCAGCGACCCCAGCGGCATCGTCGTCAGCGTCTGGGACGTGCAGGCGCGCAAGGCCTGGGCGAAGGCCGACGAGTTGGAGCGCGTGCGCCGCGAGCGCGAGAAGGAGTCCGCCGCCCAGGACTCCAGCGCCTGCGCCACCACCGTCAGCCGGAGGTCCGCGCGATGAGCTGCCGTCCCCCTCCCGAGAATGGGCCCTCCGGGGGCGCCCCGACGCAGCGCCAGCAGGAGGTGCTTGCCTACGTCCACGCCTACAAGCTGGACAGAGGTGTGGCGCCATCGGCGAGCGAGGTGTGCGAGCGCTTCGGCTGGGCTTCCAAGCGCGCCGCGACGGACTACTTCGAGCGGCTGGAACAGCGCCGCCTGCTGAAGCGTCTGCCGAACGTCCACCGCGGGCTCGTCATCACCGAGTCTGGCGAGGCCCTGGCCAACGCCTACCTGCGCGAGCACCCCGAGGTGCTCCATGGGTAGCCCGTTGCCCACGCCCGAGGAGCGTCGCGAGCAGGTGCACGTGCTGGTGCGCACGTGCCCGAAGCGTGAGCGCGGCCTGCTGCGCCTGCGGCTGTACCGAGAGACGCCCACGTCGCCGGAGGACGCCGGGTACGCCGGGCTCAAGGCCCGGTGCTCGGTGTGCTGGACGCTGCGCCCGCGCCACCTGCAGCTCGGCGAGGTGAAGGAGCGTCCGGTGGCCACCTGTCGGCATCCCGCCTGCGAGCGGCTGTGGCGGACGGCGAAGAAGCGGGAGCAGCCCTTCCATGAGCGCGCGAAGGCCGCGCTGCTGGCCAGCTTCGCGGCGGGCCCCGAGATGCGCCATGCGTGACGGGCTCTTCGGTGCGCTCCACCTCGCGGCCGTCGTGCTGCACCTGGCGTCCGCGGTGCTGTTCCTCCTGGCGCGTCGAGACGCACGCGCCTCCACCCCCAACACCGGTCGGCCCGTGCTGCGCGTGCTGCCCGGCGGCCTCTCCACGCAGCGCGAGGAGGCGAAGCGCCATGGCTGAGACGGCCATCGAGTGGACGGACGTCGTTTGGAACCCGACGCGCGGCTGCTCCCGCGTCTCCCCGGGCTGCGGTGGCGGCACGCCCGGCGCGCGCAAGGGCGGCTGCTACGCGGAACGCATGGCCATCCGGCTGTCCGGTCCCGGGCAGGCCTACGAGGGGCTCGTGAAGAGCACCCCGGCGGGCCCGCGATGGACAGGCAAGGTGGTGCTCGACGCGGAGAAACTGCTGGAGCCGCTCCACTGGCGGAAGCCCCGGCGCGTCTTCGTCAACAGCATGAGCGACCTCTTCCACGAGGAGCTCCAGGCGAAGGACATCGCGAAGGTGTTCGCGGTGATGGCGCTCGCGCGTCGGCACACCTTCCAGGTGCTGACGAAGCGCGCGGCCGTCATGGCGCGCACGGTGGGCAGCGAGGACTTCCAGGGCCAGGTGCTGTCCATCGCCGCTATGGAGGCGACGCGGCGTGGGCTCAAGCTGGAGCCGGACGAGCTGCGCTGGCCGCTGCCCAACGTGTGGCTGGGCGTGTCGGTGGAGGACCAGCAGCGCGCAGACGAGCGCATCCCGGAATTGCTACGCACGCCCGCGGCGGTGCGGTGGCTGTCCTGCGAGCCGCTCCTCGGGCCGGTTGACCTTCAGCGCTTCATTTCGCGGCGAATGCAGACCAGCGGTTGGAACGGCCCGGCGCATCACCACGTGCTTCCCGCTGTTGGTGGAAGTCGAGGGTTGGACTGGGTCGTCGTCGGTGGTGAGTCCGGCCCGGGCGCCCGGCCCATGCACCCCGTCTGGGCGCGCCGCCTGCGCGACCATTGCGTGGGCACGGGCGTGCACTTCTTCTTCAAGCAGTGGGGGGCGTGGAAGCCCTGCTGCGTGATGACGGAGCAGGAGGTGGACGCTCTCTACGAGCAGGTGCCGGAAGGACTGCCGGGCGACAGCACGCGTCGCTGCCGCGTGCCGAAGGTGACCTTTCCCACGGAGCCGCTTCCGGTGGGTGGCGAGTGCCACACGCTCTTCGAACTCGGGAAGAAGGCTGCTGGCCGCGTCCTCGATGGTCGCACCTGGGACGAGATGCCGGAGGTGGTCCGTGGGTGAGGTTCGGATCCGCGGAATCACTCTCTGGCGTCCCTGGGGATGGGCGGTCGTCCATGCCGATAAGGACGTGGAGAACCGGGGCCCGCGCTTCCCAGCGCCTCCTGTCGGCTCGTGGCTCGCCATCCACAACGGGAAGACGTGGGACCAGGACAACGCCGACGCCATGGCGTCTGAGTTCGGGCTCCGCGTGCCGACGGAGGCAGAGCACCCGGCCGGCGCCATCATCGGCGTCGCGCGCGTGGAGGCGGTGACGCGCAAGACGGCCTTCCGTCCCAGCCGCTGGTACATGGGCGAGACGGGGCTGTGGCTCGCGGATAGGACGCCTATCCAGCCCGTGGCCTGCCGCGGCGCCCAGGGGCTGTGGGTGCTGCCCGATGAAGTCCTCCGCCTGGTGCGCGCCGCGTGGTCGGTCGCGCAGGGGGCGGCTCGATGACGCTCCGCTACCTGGATGCCGGCGCCACGCTGAGCGAGTGCGGCCTGTACCGGTACCGCCTCTGGCGCCGCTGGTCCGCGATGGATGACCGCCGCGTCCTCTTCGTGATGTTGAACCCGTCCGTTGCCGATGGGCAGCAGGGCGATCCGACGCTGCGCCGCTGCGTGGCCTTCGCGCAGGCCTGGGGCTACGGGGCGCTCACGCTCTGCAACCTGTTCGCCTTCAGGGCCACCGACCCGGCGGACCTGATGCCCGCGAAGGATGCGGTGGGCCCGCTCAACGACGCGGCCCTTGAGTCCGCCGCGCGCGAGGCCTCCCTCATCGTCGGAGCCTGGGGCGCTCACCGGCTGGTGCCCCAGCGCGCGCCCGCGGTGCTGGCGCTCCTGTGCCGGTACCACCCGGTGCATGCGCTCGCGCTCACCGGCGCGGGCGAGCCCCGGCATCCGCTGTACCTCGCTGGGCACCTGCGGCCGCAGCTCTACCGGGAGGCGCTGTCGTGAGCCCGACGCGCTTCCTCCTGGCCGGTACGTGCGCTGGCTACCTCGTCGCCCGCGCGGAGCCGCGCGTGGGCGCCTTTCTCTTCGTCGCCCTCTCCCTCTTCGCGGCGCTCGGCGCCGTCGCTGTCGTCCGGAGCCGTCCATGAGCTGCATCCAGGAGCACGAGTTCACCGTCGGATACCTCTTCTGCGGCGCGGGCGTCGGCGCGTACGGCGCGGACTGCGCCCAGGTGGAGGTGGACGGCCACCGCGCGACGGTCCGCAACGTGGGCGGCATCGACTTCGAGCAGGAGCGCTGCGACACGTTCACGAAGCTGACGGGCGCGAAGTCCCTCTGCGCGGACATCGGCCGCATGCGTCCGCGCGAGCTGCGTGCCTTCTTCGGCCCGCGTGCCCCGTACTTCATGAAGTGGTCGCCCCCGTGCAAGGGCGCCTCACGGCTCACCTCGAAGGAGCGTGCGGCGACGAAGAAGTACCAGGACATGAACCGGCTCGCGGTGAAGGCCGCGCGCAAGGTGCTGGCCGCGTGGCAGGGCGACGAGCGGCCCGTCATGGTCGTCATCGAGAACGTGCCGGCGTATCGGCATCGCTGCCCGGAGAACCTCACGGAGGTGCTGCGCCTGGGCCGCCGCGCGGGCTACGAGGTGTCCGTCGTCGAGCACGACCTGGGCGAGGAGGCGGGGCTGGCACAGCGCCGCCAGCGCCTCACCATCTGCTGGCGCGACGCGAAGCGCTGCCCGGTGCCGGTGGCCATGCCTTCGAAGAAGCGCCTGCGCGGCGTGGGCGAGGTGCTCGGTCCGCTGCCGTTCCCGGACGACCCGCGCGCGGGGAAGCACCACAAGCTGCCGCGCATCGAGTGGCTGAACGCGGTGCGCCTGGCGCTGGTGCCTCCGGGCGGGGACTGGCGGGACCTGCCGCCCCGCGGGGGCGTGGTGGCGTGGCTGGAGGCGCGCGGACTGTGGCCGGCGGGCGTGGACACGAGCCCCTTCCGCGACCTGGTGGAAGAGCAGCTCGGCACGCCCGTGCAGCAGGGCCAGCAGCGCCGCGAGGTGCACCGTCGGCACCCGGTGCAGGCCTGGGCGGAGCCGGCGCCCACGGTAGCCGGGCCCGGGGGGGCGGGGCTGTGCGCAGTCGAGGACCCGCGTCCCCTGGACGCGCTCGGGCTCGGGCATTCCCCGCGACGCGGCGCGGCGGGCGTGACGGCCTGGGACGGGCCGGCACCCACGGTGCGCGGCGTCGCCCGGCACGACAACGGCGGCGCGGCCGTGGCTGACCCGCGCGCGCTGGAGGGGGTGGCCCTCACGCACGCTCGCGGCGAACGCTTCGCGGACCAGTACCGCGTGCAGGACTGGAGTGCTCCGGGCAGGACGGTGACGGGCGCGACGGACGTCCAGGCCGGTGCGCCCGTGGTGGCCGACGCCCGCCCCTTGGATGCGCTGGCCCTGCGCGCTGACGGCCGCACGGGGACCTGCGGCGTCATCGACTGGGAGAAACCCGCGCCTACCGTCATCGGCATGCCCTACGTCTCCGGCGGGAGCAGCCCGGTCTCGGTGGCGGATCCGCGCCTGGACGGAATCGCCATGGGGACGGACAACCCCCTGCGCCACCGCAACAAGTACGCGGTGACGGGATGGGGCAGCCCGTCGGGTACGGTGACGGCCGCCTCGCGCCCCGGCAGCGGTGCGCCCTCGGTGGCGGACCAGCGCGTGCTGGAGCTCGTCGGCCTGGGCCAGACGGCCACGGGCGCGGGCACCTACGCGGGCCGCCCCGGCCTCTTCGGAGTCATGGACGAGCGCGCCCCGGCGCCCACCGTCTCCGGCTCCGCGACGGTGAGCAGCAGCAACACGCCGGCCGCGCTCGCGGACTCGCGCGCGGCGGCGGCGCTCGACGCGCTGGGGGTAGGCCCCACCTGCCGCAACGGCTTCTACGGCGTGCTGGAGTGGGACCAGCCCGCGCGCACCGTGACGGGCAGCCTCCAGGTGGACAACGGCTCCGCGGCCATCGCGGATCCGCGCCCCGCGCCCCGGCCAGTCATCAGCATCCACCTGGCGCTGGCGCTGCTCGCCGAGGGCTGGGAGCCGCCGAAGGGCGCGCTGGCCCCCGCCATCCTCTCCCCGCTGTCGGGCTGCTGGCACCGGCCGCTCACGACTCTGGAGTTGGCCGTCCTCCAGGGCCTGCCCCCGGTGGTGGACGGACATCCGCTGGAGTTCGTCTCCTCCAGCGACGCGCGCGTGCGCAGCATGGTGGGCGACGGCATCCCGGCGGGTGGCGCACTCGTGTGGCAGGAGGAGCAACTCCTCGCCGCGCTGAAGTCGAAGCTGGGCCATGGCTGGTCGCTGGTGAGCGACTTCTGGTTCCGCCCTGGCTTCGAGGGGTACGCGGCATGAGCGCGCCCACGCCTGCCATGACGGCGCTGGAGCAGGTCCGCGCCCTCGTCACCCGCCACCGCTTCCGCTGTGCTGGGGAGGCCCTTCTGCAGGAGGCGCTCGACCAGGTGCTGACGGAGGCGGGCATTCCCTTCCAGCGCGAAGTGCGGCTGGGGGAGGCGGGCCGCATCGACTTCCTGCTGACGGAAGCCCACGTGGGCCTCGAAGTGAAGGTGGACGGGGGCCTGTCCGAGGTCACCCGCCAGCTAGTCCGCTACGCGGAGCGGGAGGACATCCACGCCCTCCTGCTCGTCACCACCCGCTCCCGCCACGACAGCTTGCCGGCCCTCATGCAGGGCAAGCCCGTGCGCGTCGCTGTGCTGAGGGGAGGCCTGCTGTGAAGACGTACGGGACGGTGCGCCTGGAGGCGCGGAAGCTGGGCAGCCGCGGCGGTGAGCGGCCCGCGTGGGTGGTGCAGGCGGAGCCCCACGTAGCGCTGCGGCTGAAGCGCGTCTTCGACCGCATCAACAAGGGGGACGTCGGAGAAGTCTTCCTGGCGGCCACCGCGGAGACGGCGCGCGAGCTGGAGTGGTTCCTCGAGCGGTACCCAATGGAGGTGGTGGGGAAGGAGGCCAAGGACTTCCTCCGGCGCGGCGCGCGGGAGCACGCCCGGCGCGAGGCGCAGGTGGCGGAGTTGCTGGCCGCCGAGTACCAGGCGCCCGACTTCGCGATGAATGTCCCGCCCCGCGAGTACCAGCGGAAGGCGGCGGACATGTGGCTGCGCCTGCAGCGCCTACTGCTGGCGGATGACGTGGGCCTGGGGAAGACGGCCTCCGCGCTGACGGGCTTCACGGACACGCGCACGCTGCCGGCGGTAGTTGTGACGCTGACGCACCTGCCCCGGCAGTGGCAGCGCGAGCTGGCGCGCTTCCTCCCGCGCCTGCGCGTGCACGTAGCGAAGCGCGCGACGCCGGAGGACGTCACGCGCGGGCGCGGCGGGCAGAAGCTGCCCTGGCCCGACGTCCTCATTCTCAACTACCACAAGCTGTCGGGCTGGGCGGACACGCTGGCCAACGCGGGCGTGCGCTCCATCGTCTTTGACGAGTGCCAGGAGCTGCGGCGTGGGCCCGAGTCGGACAAGTACCGGGCCGCCCACTACCTGGCGGAGCGCACGCCCTTCGTCATCGGCCTGTCCGCCACTCCCATTTACAACTACGGCGGGGAGATGTTTCACGTCCTCGACACCATCAAGCCCGGCGTCCTGGGCACGCGCGAGGAGTTCAGCCGGGAGTGGTGCACCGGCGTGGACGAGAAGCTCAACTTCAAGGACCCGCGCGCCTTCGGCACGTACCTGCGCGACGCGGGGCTCATGCTGCGCCGCACGCGGCAGGACGTCGGGCGGGAGCTGCCGTCACTCTCGCGCGACGTGCACACCGTCGAGTCGGACACGCGGGTGCTCGACGAGGTGCAGGACAAGGCCGCGGAGCTCGCCCGCATCATCCTCGCGCAGGGCGGGGTGAAGCCCGAGGAGCGGCTCCACGCCTCCGGGGAGCTGTCCTGGCGCCTGCGGCAGGCCACCGGCATCGCGAAGGCGCCCTTCGTCGCGGAGTTCGTCCGCATGCTGGTGGAGAACGGCGAGCGGGTGTTGCTCTACGGCTGGCACCACGAGGTGTACAGCATCTGGCGCGAGCGGCTCGCGGAGTACTCCCCGGCCATCTTCACCGGCCAGGAGAGCCCGGCGCAGAAGGAGGAGCAGGCGAAGCGCTTCAAGGACGGGCAGACGCCCATCCTCATCATGTCGCTGCGCGCGGGCGCGGGACTCGACGGCCTCCAGCACTGCTGCCGCACAATGGTGTTCGGCGAGCTGGACTGGAGCCCCGGCGTGCATGAGCAGGCGTGCGGACGCGTCCACCGTGACGGCCAGCCGGACCCTGTCATGGCCTACTTCCTGGTGTCCGACTCCGGCTCGGACCCGGTGGTGGCGGACGTCCTCGGCATCAAGCGCAACCAGATGGAGGGCATCCGCGATCCGCAGGCCAGCCTCATGGAGCGGCTGGAGACGGACGAGGGACGCGTGCGGAAGCTGGCCGAGTCCTTTCTGAAGAACCGGAGGGCGGCATGACTCCCCTGCGTGCACCCTTTCCGTGGTTTGGCGGGAAGAGCCGGGCCGCGCACCTCGTCTGGGAGGCCTTCGGCGACGTGGCGAACTACGTCGAACCCTTCGCCGGCAGCCTTGCGGTGATGCTGGGCCGCCCTACGCCCCCGGGCGTGGAGACGGTGAACGACCGGGACGCGTACCTGGCCAACTTCTGGCGCGCCGTGCAGCTCGCGCCGGACGAGGTGGCCCGGTACGCGGACTGGCCGGTGAACGAGGCGGACCTCCATGCCCGGCACCGGTGGCTGGTGGGCCAGACGGAGTTCCGCGCGCGGATGCGGCAGGGCCCCGAGTACTTCGACTCGAAGGTCGCGGGGTGGTGGGTGTGGGGCATCTGCCAGTGGATTGGCAGCGGCTGGTGCGCACAGCCTGCGTGGGAGGAGCAGGAGGCGGCCGGCGCCGAGAAGACGTGCGGCATCGCCACGAGCGAGTACGCGAAGCGGCCGATGCTCGACAAGCCGGGCCGGGGCATCCACCAGCTCGCCGTTCGCCAGGGCGAGCGGGAGGCACAGGAGGAACGGCTGCGCGACCTGCGCAGCAACCCGGATTGGAAGCGCCGCCCGCACCTGAGCCACGGCAACGGCGTCCACGCGCAGCGCGCGCGGGACCTGGGCATCGCGGCTGGCTGGGAGAAGCGGCCGAGCCTGGGACGTGGCGGGCGAGGCGTGCATGGTCGTGGGCTGCCGGAGCAGATGCCGGTGTTGTCGGGCGACTCCGGTGCGGTCGGCCGCGGCATCCATGTCAGCGGGAAGCAGGGCGGCATCGGCGAGTGGATGCAGGCCCTGGCGGACCGATTGCGCTACGTGCGCGTGTGCTGCGGAGACTGGAGCCGCATCCTCTCGCCCAACGTCACCGAGCGCATCGGCGTGACGGGCATCCTCCTGGACCCGCCGTACAGCGGCGCGGCCGGCCGAGACCCCAGCCTCTACGCGGAGGAGTACTTGCAGGTGGCCCACCGCGTTCGCGAGTGGTCCCTGGCGAACGGCGACAACCCCCGACTGCGCATCGCGCTGTGCGGCTACGAGGGCGAGCACCCGATGCCGTCCACATGGCGGTGTGTTTCCTGGAAAGCCCCAGGCGGGTACGCGGCCGCGCGCGGGAACCACGAGAACGCGCAGCGCGAGCGCATCTGGTTCAGTCCTCACTGCTTGGCGCCGGCGGAGGACCCGCTGCACGGGCTGCCGTTCGCCGTCTTCACGGGAGGTGCCCGGTGAGCGCCTGCGACGCCCCCATGCGCGTCCCCATCTACGGCGTCACCGCGCCCCAGCCCTGGTGCTGGGCGGTGCAGGTCCGCAATGCGCCCGTCCTCAACCTGCACCGGGTTCCGCCGACGGACGTGCTGGGCGCCTACGTCGCGGTGTGCGCGGCGGCGGAGTACGTGCCGGAGATCAAGGACTGGATGGCCTCCTGGCACGGGCCGGGTGTCAGCGCTCCGCCTGCGGACGAGCTGCCGACGTGCGCGGTGGTGGCCGTGGCGCGCGTCGCTGCGGTGTCGCTGTGGCCGGATGGTGAGCGGCAGTCACGCTGGTACGTGGGCCCGGCGGGCCTGTGGCTGGAGGACGTGGTGGCGCTGCCGGAGCCCGTCGACTGCGAGCCCGGCCCGGCGGACACGCTGTGGGAGGTGCCCGCGCAGGTGTTGGCCCGCGTGCGCCTCGCTTTCGGCGCCGTCGTCGGGGAGGACAAGGCGCGCTGGGACGCCTACGAGGCCCTCGCGGCGCGCTCCGGAGGCCGCGAGCCCGCGTCGCTGAAGGACCGCGTCCTCCGAAAGTGCAGCTGCCGGCGGGCGATGACGAAGTGCTCCACGTGCCGGGTTTGGCGCTGCACCGCGCCCGGGTGCCCGCCACACACCTGCGCCACGGGGGTATCCCCGTGAGCCGCTGCCGCCTGCCCGCCGTGCGCTGCGAGCACTGCGGAGCCACGCGCATGGGCGACGCCGTCACCTATGACGGCCGGCCGTCGCCCCATGCGCCGCGCGTCGCCTCGGAGTCCGTGCGCGAGGGCCACCCGGGCCCCTGGCCCAGCTGCCGCCACGGCGTCGCAGCGCTGGCCGATTGCTCGGACTGGCCCGTCCCGCCCGCCTGCTGTCCTCAGCTCACCCTGGACCCGACACCATGAGCACCTGCCCCACGCCGCCCGCTCGCCCACGTCGCCGGCCCATCCCTCCGCCGCCTCCAGAGATCGCCGAGGGT
>NZ_RAWQ01000273.1:0-11190 GCF_003668965.1 Corallococcus sp. AB030 | reverse complement strand
GCCCCACCCCCGTGACTCCAATGATTCCAGCCCCTTGGCGCTGGCATCGGACGTGCTCTGTCCCCTCCACGTCAGGGCGCCCCCAGCGGGTGTCGAAGCATCAGGAGACTCACCATGGAAATCCGCTTCTTTGGCGTTCGGGGCAGCATCGCGGTGTCGGGCTCGCGCATCGGCGGCAACACCGCGTGCGTGGAGGTGACGAGCCAGGGCGAGCGGCTGATCCTCGACGCGGGCACGGGCATCCGGACGCTGGGCGAAGTCATGATGCGCGAGGGCGCTCCCCAGAAGGCGACGATGTTCTTCTCGCACCTGCACTGGGATCACGTGCAGGGCTTCCCCTTCTTCACGCCCGCGTACCTGCCCACCACGTCGCTGACGATGTACGGCCCCGGCGCGAATGGTGCCCAGGCGCTGGAGTCCACGCTGTCGCAGCAGATGCGCCCGCCGCAGTTCCCGGTGCCGCTGTCCACCATGCGCTCGAAGATGACCTTCGGCGCCGCGATGCACGGCCGCACCGTGGAGGTGGGCCCCTTCAAGGTGACGCCCATCGACGTGCCCCACCCGGACGGCTGCATGGCCTACCGGGTCGAAGCGGACGGCCACTCCTTCGTGTACGCCACGGACGTGGAGCTGCCGGAGCGCCTCACGCCGGACGTGGCCCGCCACTTCGAGGGCGCGGACGCGCTGTGCCTGGACGCGCAGTACACGCCCGACGAGTACGAGGGCAAGAAGGGCATGTCCAAGAAGGGCTGGGGCCACTCGACGATGATGGACGCGGCCAAGGTGGCCAAGGACCTGCACGCCGGGCGCCTCTTCCTCTTCCACCACGACCCGTCCCACGCGGACGAGCTGCTGGAGGACATGGCGCAGGAGGCGCGCGGCCTGTTCCCCTTCACCGAGCCCGCGCGTGAAGGCCAGCGCATGCTCCTGGGCCGCGCGGCGGGCGCATGAGCGCCGCGAGCCCGGAGCCGTGCGATAGACTGTCTCCAGCGCCCTTCTCTCTTCCGCCGCTGCCCGCCGCCATGCCCTCGTCCCCGCCGGATGTGTCCCAGGTCCTGCTCCCCCTTGGCGGCCTCGTCGGGCGCGAGGTGGACCTGGACGCCTTCCTCCAGACGCTCGTGGACCGCATCGCCATCACGCTCCAGGCGGACCGGGGCACGCTGTGGCTGTTGGACCCCGTGCGCCGAGAGCTGTTCAGCCGCGCGGCGCACCTGCCGGAGGTCGCGCAGATCCGCGTGAAGCTGGGCCAGGGCGTGGCGGGCTACGTGGCGGAGGCCGGCGAGCCCGTGCACGTGCCGGATCCGCGCGGCGAGCGCCGCTTCTTCGCGGACATCGACCGGATGACGGGCTACCGCACCATCAGCCTGGCCGCGGTGCCGCTGCGCGACGCCGCGGGCGCCGTGTACGGCGTGCTCCAGGTGCTCAACCGCCTGGGCGGTGGACCCTTCACGGAGGACGACACCCGGAAGCTCACCGACATCGCGGCGCAGGTGAGCACCGCCCTCCAGAGCACCAGCCTCTACCAGGAGCTCCAGCGCGCGAAGGATCAGCCGCAGGCCCCGGTGGGCTACTTCTTCAACCGCATCATCGGAGAAGCCCCGCCGCTCAAGGCGCTCTACCGCCTGGTGCAGAAGGCCGCGCCCACGGACGCCACCGTGCTGCTGCGCGGGGAGAGCGGCTGCGGCAAGGAGCTCTTCGCGCGCGCCATCCACGTCAACGGCCCCCGGCGCGACAAGCCCTTCGTGAAGGTGGACTGCGCGGCCCTGCCCGCCGCCCTCATCGAGAACGAGCTCTTCGGCCACGAGAAGGGCGCCTTCACCGGCGCCGACCACCGCATGCCCGGCAAGTTCGAGGCGGCAGACGGCGGCACCGTCTTCATCGACGAGCTGGGCGAGTTGCCCCAGGCCGTGCAGGGAAAGCTCCTACGCGTGCTGCAGGACCGCGAGTTCGAACGCGTGGGCGGCACGCAGGCCGTCAAGGTGGACGTGCGCATCGTCGCGGCCACCCACCGCGACCTGCCGCGCATGGTGGCGGAGGGCCGGTTCCGCGAGGACCTCTACTACCGCATCAAGGTCGTGGAGCTGCTCCTGCCCCCGCTGCGCGAGCGCGGCGCGGAGGACATCGAGCGGCTCGCCCGTCACTTCGTCGCCACCGCCGCGAAGCGCCACCGCCTGCCCGTGCCCCGCCTCGGCGCCACCGCGCTCGCGAGGCTCAAGCGCTACCGCTGGCCCGGCAACGTGCGCGAGCTGGAGAACTGCATCGAAAGCGCAGTGGTGCTGTCCGAGGGCGAAATCCTGGAGGAGCACCTGCCCCTGCCCTCCCTGGACCGGGCGCCCTCGCCCGCCGAGCCAGACGCGCCGCAAGCGCCCGCCACCACACCGGACGCACCGCTCCTCCTTCCGCTGGCGGAGGTGGAGCGCCGCCACATCCTGCGCGTGCTGGAGGCCGTGAAGGGCAACCGCACCGCGGCGGCGCGCACGCTGGAGATCGGCCGCAACACGCTCGCCCGCAAGCTCAAGGAGTACGGCCTGGCGGACGAGGGCTGAACTTCGAATCGCCCTCGAAGCCCGAGCCCCGCCCCCCAACGAGCGGCCATCGGGGCGGCAGCCTGTCCGGGAGTGCCTTTCGGCGGACACCGGGGGCACCTCTCCTCAGGGCCGTTGTGCGCACCCGCGAGGGCCGGACACGTGCCCGTCCGAGGGGAAGGAGCACGTCATGGCGGATGTCCTCGATGCCCATTCAAGCGGGCCCCCGGCGCATCGGGAGGTGCGGACCGGCAGGATCATCGGCATCTCCGTGGTGGCCGCCCTGGGCGGATTCCTCTTCGGCTTCGACACCGCCGTCATCAACGGCACGGTCGTCGCACTGAAGGCCGAGTTCGCCGCGAGCAGCCTGGGCCTGGGGCTGGCGGTATCCTCCGCGCTCATCGGCTCGGCGGCGGGCGCCTTCGCCGCGGGGCCCTTCGCGGACCGCTACGGCCGCCGGCGCGCGATGATGCTCGCGGCGGCGCTGTTCATCATCAGCGCCATCGGATCGGGGCTCGCGTTCTCCCTCTGGGACCTGAGCTTCTGGCGGCTGGTGGGCGGCCTGGGGGTGGGCTTCGCCAGCGTCGTCGCGCCCACGTACATCGCGGAGATCGCCCCGGCGTACCTGCGCGGCCGCCTGGCGTCCCTGCAACAGCTGGCCATCGTGTCCGGCATCTTCGTGGCCCTGCTGGGGGACTTCGCCATCGCGCTCTACGCGGGCTCCGCCTCCAAACCCACCTGGCTGGGCTTAACCGCGTGGCGGTGGATGTTCTTCAGCGGCCTGCCACCCGCGCTCTTCTACGGCATCGGCGCCATCTTCATCTCGGAGTCCCCGCGCTTCCTCGTGGCCAAGGGCCGTGAGCAGGAGGCGCTGAGCGTGCTGAGCGACATCGAGGGGGACGCCGCGCCCGCCAAGGTCGTGGAGATCCGCCGCTCGCTGCGCACGAACTACACACCGCACCTGGCGGACCTGAAGGGCGGCCGCTTCGGGTTCCTGCCCATCGTGTGGATCGGCATCGTGCTCGCGATGCTCCAGCAGTTCGTGGGCATCAACGTCATCTTCTACTACTCCAGCGTCCTCTGGCAGGCGGTGGGCTTCTCCGAGCACAACGCGCTGGCCATCACCGTCATCACCAGCGTCACCAACATCCTCACCACGCTCGTGGCCATCGCGTTCGTGGACAAGGTTGGAAGAAAGCCCCTGCTGCTCATCGGCTCCGTGGGCATGGCGCTCACGCTGGGCCTGCTGGCGTACCTCTTCGGCACCGCGCCGTTGGATGCCGCGGGCAAGCCCGTGCTGCAGGGCGCGGCAGGCACCACCGCGCTCATCGCCGCCAACCTCTACGTCGTCTTCTTCGGCTTCTCGTGGGGGCCCATCGTCTGGGTGCTGTTGGGCGAGATGTTCCCCAACCGCATCCGAGCGCTCGCGCTGTCCATCGCGGCCATGGCGCAGTGGCTGGCCAACTTCCTGGTGTCCGCCACGTTCCCGTCGCTGCAGGCCGTGGGACTCGGCTGGGCGTACGGCCTTTATGCCGCGGCCGCCGTCTTCTCGATCTTCTTCGCCGCGAAGTACATCCGCGAGACGAAGGGTCAGGAGCTGGAACAGATGTAGCCCCGCGAGACAGGGCGATACACGGAAGCCCGTACACCCTTACGGGCTTTCTTCATTTTTACGCATCGGCTGGGTGAGAAAACACCTGATCCATTTGACACCTGGGGTCACAGGCTTTCAGCATCACCTTCATGCTGAAACATTCCCCCCTGCTCCCCCGGATTGCGAGCGTCCTGCTCGCTTCCCTCCTCCTCACACTGACAGCGTGTCCCGGCGACGAAGGCTCGGACGAAGACGGCGGCACGAACATCACGGACGGGGGCCAGAGCGACGCGGGTCCCGACGGCGGCGACCCCACCAAGCAGCCCGACGGCGGCACGTACGACCCGGGTCCCCAGGTCTGTGGTGACGGCAAGGTCCAGAAGGGCGAGGCCTGTGACGACAGCAACACCGTGAGCGGTGACGGCTGCACGTTCGACTGCAAGGAGGTCGAGGTCGGCTTCGAGTGTCCCGTGTCGGGCCGGCCCTGCATCGTGGCGACGGCGTGCGGCAACGGCATCGTCGAGGAAGGCGAGGTGTGCGACGACCGCAACAACGAGTCCAACGACGGCTGCAAGGCGGACTGCTCCGCCGTGGAGACCGGCTGGTCCTGCCCCTTCCAGGGACAGCGCTGCCGCGCCGCCGAGTGCGGTGACAGGATCATCGCCGGCGAGGAGGAGTGCGAGGACGGCAACCTCATCAAGGGCGACGGCTGCAGCGACACCTGCCGCCTGGAGCAGGGCTACAAGTGCGACACCATTGGCCAGCCGTGCGCGAAGACGACCTGCGGCGACGGCAAGAAGGAAGGCACCGAGCAGTGCGACGACGGCAACCACGACATGGGCGACGGCTGCTCGCCGCTGTGCGTGCTGGAGCCCCGGTGCGTGAACGGCACCTGCGAGGCCCGCTGCGGCGACGGCGTCATCCTCCCCGGTGACACCACCGAGCAGTGCGACGACGGCAACACCCGCTCCAACGACGGCTGCTCGTCCGACTGCAAGCTGGAGGCGGGCTTCGCCTGCTTCAACGTCAAGGGCACCCTGCCGGACGTGGTGGAGATCCCCGTCGTCTACCGCGACTTCCGCGGCAAGGGTCAGCCCGTCGGTGGCAACTACCCCGCCACCATCCACCCGGACTTCGACGACGCGAACGGCGCGGAGCAGGGCATCGTCGGCGCGAAGTTCGCCGCCCTCGGCGCGGACGGCAAGCCCGTCTATGCGAAGGAGGGCGTGTCCTCCGGCACCACCCACGGCAAGACGGCCTTCGACCAGTGGTACCGCGACACGGCCAACATCAACGTCACCGAGGTCGGCACGCTGAAGCTCGACAAGCAGGCCAACAACTCCTACGTGTTCGACGACCAGACCTTCTTCCCGCTCGACGACAGCGGCTGGGTGGGCCTGGGCAAGGAGAACCGGCTCAACGACAACAACGGCATCAAGCGCAACTTCAGCTTCACCAGCGAGACGCGCTACTGGTTCGAGTTCAAGGGCAACGAGGTGCTGACGTTCCTGGGTGACGACGACGTCTGGGTGTTCATCAACCGCAAGCTCGCCCTGGACCTGGGCGGCGTGCACGGTGCCACCTCCGGCACGGTGTCCCTGGCGGACGCGGCCACCGTGTCCGGCCTGGGCCTGGTGAAGGGCAAGATCTACGAGGTCGTCGTGTTCCAGGCGGAGCGCCACACGTCCCAGTCCTCGTACAGGCTGACCCTGAACAACTTCGAGACCCAGCGCACCGAGTGCAAGTCCACCTGCGGCAACGGTACGGTCGATCAGGGCGAGACGTGCGACAACGGCAACCTCAACGGCCCGGGCTACGGCAAGTGCAGCCTCACCTGCATCTGGAACGCCCGCTGCGGCGACGGCATCACCCAGTACAACTTCGGCGAGACGTGCGACGACGGCAACACCAACAACTTCGACAACTGCCCGAACAACTGCCAGATCGATCCGGGGTAGTCGTCCCGCCGTCCCTGGTTCCCTCGCGGACCGGGGACTTCCGCCCGGACCTCACAGGGTCCGGGCGAGCATGAACACGGCGGCCAGGGACAGCGCCCCGGCCGCCGCGAAGTGCCTCCAGGCCCGGCGGGACAACACCCCGCCGGTGCCCGTGGCGCCCTCCCCCAGCACCATCAGCGCCGGACGCCCGCCGCGCCCGCGCAGTTGATAGGTGCCGTCGAGGGATCCGCGCTCAAGCTCCCCCACCACCAGGCACGCTTCCCCAGGAACGCCCACGCGCTCCCAGGACAGCGCCTGCGCGGGCGCCCCCAACAGCTCCGCACGGGTGAGCGCGGGCGGAGCCAGGCACCGGCGCACCTCCACCGGCGCCAGCAGCGCGGACGGCGCGAAGCCCACCGCCGCCCGCGTGCGCTCGCCCTTCAGGATCAGCACCGGCGAGTACGCGCGCTCGCGAGACAGGAGCGGCCCCTTCCGGCCATGCGTCCCCAGCGCGTGCACCGCCGCGTCGTAGAAGGCGCACGGCACGCCGCCCGGCGACGTCAGCGTCTCCACGGAATCCAGCTGGCCCCGGTACACGCCGAAGCCCGGGGGCCGCCCCGCGCGCAAGGCCTCCACCGCCTCATCGAGTGACATGGGCGCGGCGCCGCGCAGCGCATCCGCCCGCAGGCGCACCCGGGCCCCCCGGGCGGACACCCCCGCGGCCAGCACCAGCAGCACGGCGGCCAGCGCCTTCACCAGCACGTCCGGCGACACGGGCACCAGCGGCGTCCCGCGCATCCACGGGACGAAGAGCACCAGCCCCAGGGCCAGCGCCCCGAAGCCCGCGAGCATCCAGCGAGGCCGCGCGTCCGTGGGCGTCCGCCCCAGGGTGAAGGTCGCCCGGAGCAGCAGGGCCAGGCCCACGCCACAGAGCGGCAGCAGGAGCACGCGCCCCAGGTCCACGGCCATGCCCCACCCCCGCCCGCGTGCCGGACGGCCCCGAGACGACGGAGCCCGGCGGGAGCAAGGTGGGAACGGGCGGACGGGGCGGCAAGCCCCATCCCCTTGCCGGAAGGCCGCGGCGGACTACTCGCCGGGGACGCGGCGCACGGGGCGCTCCTGCAGCGGCCCCACGACCTTCAGGTCATCGAAGATGCACTCGAGGTTGCGGCAGCCCAGCGCCAGCTTGCCCACGCGGCCCTCGAAGCCCGGCAGCACCTTGGAGGCGAAGAGCTTCTTGTTGAGGAAGGCGTCCACCCGCACGCCGCTCTTCTGCCGCTTGAGCTGGAGCTTCACCAGGAAGGGGCCCTGCTTCGGCACCGGCATCTCGTCCTGGACCAGGTTCTTGGTGTCCTCGGCGCTGTTGCCCACCACTTCATGCCCGTCTTCCGGGGAGAAGTAGCGCCACGACAGGCGCATGCCCGCGTCGGGGATGGCGAAGACGGACACCTGCACGTCGCGGATGCGGAACGCCAGCTCGCCGAAGTGCTGCCCGTCCTCCTCCACCGACCACTGCTTCCCCAGCGGGTTCACGTCCATCAGCACTTCGGCCGTGAAGTCGTCGCTCGTGAAGTAGCGGTGCGCCAGGTACGCGCGCGGCACCAGCTTGCCGTCCGCCTCGCGGCCGGCCTGCACGACGCGCAGCTCCCCCTGGTCCATCGTCCACGTGCCGCTGTGGACGTTGATCTCCTCCTCGCCCGGCCCGAAGCCCAGCTCCAGGGTGGAGCTGGCCGAGCCGGCCTCGGGCGGCGTGAGCCTCAGGCCGGAGAACACCTCCCCTTCCGTGTTGGCCGGGAAGTGCAGCTCCGTGAGCGGGGGCGGCTTCGGGCGGCCAAGGCCGTACTCCTCGTCGCCCAGGCGCAGGCTCACCGGCCCCACGAAGGCGCGCACCGCCAGGCCCAGCACGGCCAGGCCGCCCACCACGGACAGGCCGGTGCGCACCCGGCCCCAGCCCGCGTGGATCGTGTCCAGCACGGCGGACTCGGCGGCCGTCGGGGACTTCATCGGAGCCACGTGCGAGGTCCGCGCACGCGCCAGCGCCGACGCCGGCGCCACCACGTGCGGCGACGACGAGGCCGTCACCAGCTCTTCCAGCGCCTCGCACACCTCCGTGGCGGTGGCGTAGCGGGCCTCGCGGTCCGTCTCCAGCAGGCGCTCCACCACCGGATCCAGGCGCGGATCCAGGCCTCGCACGCGCTCGGACGGCAGCTTGAAGCGGCCCACGGGCAGCTCGCCCGTGAGCGCCTCGTACATCATCACGCCCAGGGAGAAGAGGTCCGCTCTCCCGTCCACGTTCTTCGCGTCCCGGCGCTGCTCCGGGGCCATGTAGTTGAGCGTGCCCATGGCCACCGCGGTCGCGGTGAGCTGCTTCTCCGAATCCGGCTCGCGGATGCCCGCCAGGCCGAAGTCCGCCACCTTCGCGTGCAGCCGCCCATCCAGCAGGATGTTCTCCGGCTTCAGGTCGCGGTGGATGATGTTCTTGGCATGCGCGCACTCCACGGCGCGCGCCACCTGGAGCAGCACCTTCAGCGACTGCGCGGGCGAAATCGGGTCCCTGCCGCTCAGCGCGTGGCGCAGCGACTGGCCCTCCACGTACTCCATGACGAAGTAGTAGTGCTCGCCCTGCACGCCCCGGTCGATGATCTGCACGATGTTCGGGTGGCTCAGGGCCGCGAGCGCGGTCGCCTCCTTGTCGAAGCGCGACACGAACTCCGCGTCCTTCGCCAGCCGGGGCGGCAGCATCTTCACCGCCACCGTGCGGCCCAGGGAGCGCTGGCGCGCGAGCCACACCTCGCCCATGCCGCCGCGCCCCAGCACCTCCAGGAGCTCCAGGCCCGGAAGCTCGGGCTTCGCGCCCGTCAGAATCGTTTCCGCGGTCTCGATGTCGCGGATGCCCGTGTTCAGGGGCGCGCGCGGGGCCTTCACCCCCAGCGACTCCGGGCGCACCAGCGTGGCCCCGACCGCCTCCGCGGCCACCGGGCCCGTCGCGGGCAATGCCACTCCAGACAAAGGCGCGTCGCGGCCCTCGGCGGAGGCAGACACCGCCCCCGCGGGAACCTCGCCCTCGTCCGCCTTCCCCACGCCATCCGGTCGCGGGATGTTCATCTCGTTGCCCCCTGGGACGGAGCCGGCCCTGATCTCCTGTCCCACCGAGTCCTCCCGGCCCGCTCCAACACCCGGAGCGGCGGAAGGTGAAGTCGATTCTGGCGGTTCATCCGCCGTGCGCGGCGTGAACGTCACCGCGTTGCCTGCTTCGTCGTGGACCTTGTCGGCCGGCCGGATGCCCGACGGCTCGGGCGGGCGGTGGATGCCGGACACGTCCGGGCGGTGGATGCCGGACACGTCCGCGCGCCGCACCTCGAACCGGATGCCGCAGCGGCACGTCACCTTCTGGCCGCTCACGTACACCCGGGTGTCGTGCACCGTGCCGCAGTTGGGGCACGACTGGGTCGTCGTCATGGACGAGGAGCGCACCGTCAGCGCACCTTGCGGGAGGTGGAGGTGGTCAGCTCCGCGCCGTGGACGCGGAAGGTCTGCACGCCCTTCTCCTTGCCCTTCACCTGCTGCAGCACCGGCAGCTCCTCCACGTCGAAGCCCGGCCCGGACTTGCGCACCGTGGCCTCCGACGCCAGCACCTCGCCGCTCTTCGCGATGCCGCACAGCCGCGACGCGGTGTTCACGGTGTCGCCGATGGCGGTGAACTCGTGCCGCTCCGCGCTGCCCATGTAGCCCACGACGGCCTGGCCGGTATTCACGCCGATGCCCACTTCGATGGGCTTCTTGCCATCCAGCACGCGCTGCCGGTTGAGCTCCGTGACGGCGTCCTGCATCTCCAGCGCGGCGCGCAAGGCGCGGGCCGGATCATCCGGGTGGGATGACGGCGGACCCCACACCGCCATCACGCAGTCCCCGATGAACTTGTCCAGGTTGCCTTCGTAGCGGAACACCACGTCCGCCATGGCGGTGAAGAAGCTGTTGAGCATCGACACCACCTCCTGCGGCGAGTCGCTCTCCGCCAGGGTGGTGAAGCCACGGATGTCCGCGAACAGGCAGCTCACCTCCGCGAGCCGGCTCTGGCGCAGGTCCTCCGTGCCGCCGTTGATCACCGCGTCCGCCACCGCCTTGGACAGGAAGCGCGACAGCTCCGCGCGCGTCACCGCCTCGTTGCGGATCTGCTCCGCCAGGGCCGCGTTCTCCAGCGCGATGCCCGCCTGCGCGGCGATGCCGGAGAGGATGGTCAGGTCCTTCTCCGAGAAGGCGTTGATCTGCTGGCGGCTGTCCAGGAACAGCACCGCCATGATGTCGCCGTTGACGAGCAGCGGCACCGCCATGGCGGACCGGATGCCCTGCGCCACGATGCTCTCCGCGGCGGAGAAGCGCTCGTCGATGATGGCGTCCGCGGTGAGCACCGCCTTGCCCGTCTCCACCACGCGCTTGAGCACGGTGTCCGACAGCATGACGTTCACCTGCTTGCCCTGCCGGTGGTGCACCGCGGCCGGGATGAACTCCCCCTGCGGGCCCACCTTCAGGATGACGCCGTGGTCGGCCGCGAGCAGCTCGAAGGCCACCTTGAGAATCTGTTCGAACAGGTCGTCCTGGGTGCCCTTGAGGCTCACCTGCCGGTGGAACTCGTGGACGATGCGCAGCTTCTCGTAGTCCCGGCGCAGCGCGGCGGTGTCCGTCACCTGGTCGGCTGGACGGAAGTTCTGCGGCACCTGGTCCATCTGCGCCAGGAAGGCCGGCATGGAGACGGCGTTGGCCACCACCGTCACGCCCGGCAGCGTGGGCGGGTTGCTTCCGCCGGGCAGGGCCTCGCCGCTGTGGAAGACGAGCCTGGAGGAGCCCAGGGCGATCTCATCCCCGTCCTTCAGGCGCATCTCCCCCGTCACCCGGCGCCCGTTGACGAAGGTGCCGTTGGACGAGTTCAGGTCGCGCAGCACGAAGTCGCGCCCCACCTTCTCGATGGTGGCGTGCTCCTTGGAGACCTCTCGGTCCACCAGCCGCAGCGTGTTGGAGGGATGGCGGCCGAGCGACGTGGTGGGGCCCAGGGGAAACTCCCCCAGCGACCCGTCCGCGAACCGCCCCGTCAGGTGCGGCCCGCGCGGGTGCGACCCGGACCTGGGCGGGAATGGGG
>NZ_RAWQ01000272.1:0-11254 GCF_003668965.1 Corallococcus sp. AB030 | reverse complement strand
CTCCACCCCCACCAGCGTCTCCCCCTCGGTGTAGTCGACGATGAGGCCCACCGGCACGGCCCGCATGAAGCGCGACGCGTAGCGCTGCGCCATGAGGTGCAACGTGGACGTCTGCTGGTGCAGGAAGCCCACGCGCGCCTTGAGCAGCTCCAGGAGGTGGCTCCACAGCCGCTCGTGCTCGGAGCGGTCCATGGCGGTGCGCCGGCCAGGCAGGGCCATGGAGAGCCCCGAATCCAGGGAGTCCCGCCCCGGCTTGCACCACAGCCCCGTGTGCCAGAGGAGCGTGCCCTGGGCGTCGAACTCACCCAGGCTGAGCAGCGCGCCGGCCCTCCAGAGCCGCGAGGCCCCTCCAGGCTCATGGAGGAAGCGGTAGGAGTAGCTCCCGGCGTAGCGCGCGTGGAGCAGCTCGCGCAGCGCGGGCTCATCGGGCTCCACCAGCCAGCGGGTGTGCTCGCTGGGCTGGGCGGCGCGAAGGCCGTCAAAAGGGGGGGCTGCGCGTTCCCGGCACATGGAGCGTTAGCAGTGCACCAACAGGGCCAGCCGGGAAGCCCCCCTCCTTCCGAGGGGTTGGGCCCGGCCGCCGCCCCGCGCCCCCGCCGGGTGTGCAGCCCGCTACACGGGGTGGAGCACTCGGCTGCACAGGCGGCAAGCCCCTGCCCGGCCGTGCATCCCCGGCGCGAATTCGAAGCCCGCGCCATAGGCATCACCCACCGCCAATTCGAGCAGCATGGGACGGCGCTCGACGCCAGGTTCGCCCTGCTTCTGACATCCCATTCAGCGCGATCTCGAAACCCGCGGCTGTCAGGGCGGGGCCTTGCGTGAGACGGAGCCCGGATGCACGAGGCGTCCGTCCCGATACGTGCAGCGCTCCCCGAGACTGCCGACGTAGCCCTGCACCTCTTCGGCGCTCAGCACAGGCAGGGCCCGTGGCTCCCAGTTCGTCTCGGCGTCATGAACTGAGACATCGCGCCTGAAGCCCGACACCGGCTGCGACACCCGCCTGCTGGCGCCCTCGGACATGGACGCGCTCATGTCCTTCCTGGCCACCTCCTACCAGCCTCCTGAACCCCAGCGCGCGGAACGGCTTCGCCAAGAACTGGAGCAGCAACTCGCCAAGCGCCACGCGAAGGAGACGCGATGAACCGCGCACTCCGTCGCGCCGTCGTCTCCACGCGCCCCACCGCCGCCTTCCAGGTCTGGCCCGGAAGTCGGCACCTTGAAGTCAGGGCGGGAATCATCGACATTGGCGGGCCTGCGTGCTCCCGGGCCTGCCCGGGGCCTGCGCACCCACCTTCGCGAGACCTCCATGCTCGACCGCCCGATGTACCTGAAGCCCGATGTCGCCATCGAGCCGCTGTTCAACCAGTGGTACGTCTGGTGGTACCTCATCTCGCCCGCCACGGCGCCGCTGTTCGTCTCCCGCCTGCACCTGAAGCTGATGCAGTCGTTCGTCGCGAACCCGGACGTGCACGTGGCCGCGCTGCAGAACCCGGCGCTGATGGGCGGCCCCTTCATCAACCACCCCGTGTCGCGCGTGAACGAGGTGAAGGCCCTGCTCGACCGCACCACCCGCGAGCAGGCGGACATGCTGGCCTACACCAAGGCCGTGTCGGACCTGGAGCAGCTGCTGGCCAGTTCCAAGGGCGAGTCCCTGGAGCCGCTCTACGCCAAGGTGCCGGACATGCTCCGCGGCTTCGTGGAGCTGCACTACGACCTGGCCCACCGCGCCAACGCCCGCATCATGGAGCCCCTGCTCTACCGCAGCAGCCTCTACAAGGAATCCGCGCAGAGCATCTCGCTGATGCGCGTGGCCGGTGACGCGCGCAAGTACGTCTTCAGCACCCCGCGCCTGGAGGGCGATTCGCCCCTGTGGCTCCAGGTGCCCTACAAGCACGAGGGCATCGACGCCCTCTTCCGCATGCGCCACACGCCGGGCAGCCCCGGGCAGGTGGCGGAGATGCTGGGCGTGCCGTCCACCGCCTCGGAGGCCTTCGCGGACCTCTTCACGGAGACCGCCCCTCGCAAGCCCGAGCCGTACACCGGCTCCGGCGTGCGTGTACGCTACTTCGGCCACGCGTGCGTGCTGATGGAGACGCGTGAGGTGTCCGTCCTCACCGACCCCGTCATCAGCTACGAGTTCCCCACGGACCAGCGGCGCTTCACCCACGCGGACCTGCCGGAGAAGATCGACTACGTCCTCATCACCCACGGCCACGCGGACCACCTGATGATGGAGACGCTGCTGCAGCTGCGTCACCGCATCGGGACCATCGTGGTGCCGCGCTCGAACGCGTACTCGCTGGCGGACCCCTCGCTGCGCCTGGTGCTGGAGCAGACGGGCTTCAAGAACGTCATCGAGATCGACGACCTGCAGGAGATCAAGATCCCCGGCGGGTCGCTGATGGGCATCCCCTTCATCGGCGAGCACAGCGACCTGGCGGTGCAGGCGAAGACGGCGCACCTGGTGCGGCTGGCCGGCCGCTCCATGCTGATGGCCGCGGACTCCAACGCGCTGGAGCCGCGCATGTACCAGCACCTGTCGAAGCTGGTGGGCCCGCTGGACGCGCTCTACCTGGGCATGGAGTGCGAAGGCGGCCCGATGAGCTGGATGTACGGCCCGCTGCTCAGCCAGCCCCTGCCTCGCAAGATGGATCAGTCGCGGCGGCTCAACGGCTCCGACAGCGCCCGCGCCACGGAGATCCTCAATCACCTCAATCCGAAAGAGGTCTTCATCTACGCCATGGGCCAGGAGCCCTGGCTGCGCCACGTGATGGTGCTCCAGTACGACGAGACCGCGCCCCAGATGATCGAATCCAACAAGTTCATCGAGGTCTGCAAGGGCCGCAACATCCCCGCCGCCCGGCCCTTCCTGAGCATGGAGCAGATCCTGGAGTAATCCGGGACGCGACACGGCCCGGCGGATGACGCCGGGCCTTCAGCGCGCGTGCGAACCGGCGCGTCGGGACCACAAGAACAGCAGCACCGCGCCCAGGCCCGCCACCGCCGAGGCCAGCGTGAAGCCGAGTGCGGCGCCCGTGTTCACCTCCAGCACGCTGCGCCCTGGGATCCTTGGGTCGTAGTGCACGGGCACCGTGGCGCCCACCGGGTAGCGCGCCAGATACTGCGTCAGCTCCGGGCTCGGCTGGGGGTTCCAGAGCCGGTACTCCCTCGGAGGCGAATTGGACAGGTCCTCGCCGACATACGAGCGGCCCTTGATCTCATAGGCGTAGCGCGGCTTCACGCTCCAGTAGTCTCTGGATTTCCCGACCCCGAGTTCCACCGAGATCGCGAGCATGCGCCCCGGCACCGTCGGCCGGGCCAGCAGTGCCTGCTCCGTGCCGTGAAGGCTCCAGGCAAAGTACCCAAACATCAGGCTGAAAGCTGTTCCGCTCATCACGAGTGCTTTCAGGTTGGCGCGCAGCCCCATGACCAGGAGTCCTCGCGGTGTAGGCCGTCAGTGCTTGCGACGCTGGAGCCTGCGCAAGCCCGCGAGCAGCGCTTCGCCGTCCGGCGTGCCCAGGCCCGTGCACGCGTTCCACAACGTCGCGTCGCTGGCGAAGTACGCGCCGTTGCCGCCGTGGGTGATGCGCCGGATGACAGGCTGTCCCTCGGTGACGAGCGCGTACAGCCGGGGGTGGAGGAAGCCCACGCGCTCCCCCAGCGCCTCGTTGAGGCGGACGATGAGCGCGGCCCACATCGGCGCCGCGGCGCTCGTGCCCGCGGCCACGCCCTGCTGACCCTTGAAGACGATTTGATAGCCCGTGTGCAGGTCCGCGTTCGCCGCGACGTCCGGCACGCCGCGGCCGGTGCTGCGGGAGACCTCGAACACGCCGTTCTTCCACGACGACTTCACCAGGTGCGGCACGCCCATGCCCTGCTGGTACAGCGGCAGCGCGTTCATGGTGCTGACGCCGCCGCTGCTCGCGCCCGCGGCCGTGGCGCTGGGGCCCATGGACATCGCCTCGCCCAGGCGGTTCCACACGCGCTCGTGGTGGAGGACGTCCCCCACCGCCTCCAGCGTGGTGCCGCCGCAGCCCAGCACCAGCGCGCTCGCCGCGGGGTAGCTCGTCGCCGCCAGGGTGATGGCGCCCGTGGGTGAGCGGGCATTCACCGGCACCTGCGAGCCCAGATCTCCGGACGCGGCGCACACGGTGATGCCCAGGAGCGCCGCCTCGATGAAGAGCCGCTCGAAGGCCAGCTCCTCGCCCTGCTGGATGAGCGATCCTTCGTAGAAGGACCAGCTGGTGGTCAGCACCGACGGCCGGTTCTCCCGGTCGCTGATGGCCTCCGACAGGACGCGGTGGTAGTCGCGCAGCGAGTAGTCTTTCGACCCCGCGTTGTAGACGACGACGCGCGCGGCCGGACACACCGAGGTCACCAACTCCACGTCCATCGTGACCTCCGAGTTGGAGGCGGTGTTGAGGAGCCCCGCCTTGTTCGGCCCCACGTTCACCACCGGCGCCGTGCGCTCCACCCCTACCGACTTCAGGTACGCATCCAGGTCCGACTGCTTGTAGCCGCCCGCCAGCTCGATGATGCCCACGCACTGGCCCTCCCCCTGGTTGCGGGGGTAGCGGTAGAGGCTGGCCACATGGGGCGCCGTGTACGTGCGCAGCCCGGCCTGCTTCGCCATCTCCGCGGGGATGGGCAGCGCTGCCGCGTTGTGGGTGACGAGCGGCCGGGTGTCCAGGCCCAGGACCCACTCCGCCACGCCTTGCAGCGCGCGCGGCAGGCACACCGGCTTCGTGTGGGTCAGGTAGGAGGTCTTCCCGTAGGTGTAGCGCCGCAGGTCCACCGCGAAGGCCTTGCGAATCGCGGCCGTGGACCCCTGGAGCACGACGTAGCTCCGGTCGCGCCGCTCGGAGGTGATGGTGAGGCCATGGCTCTTCGCGAAGCGCCGCACGGCGGCCAGGTGCTTCGGGTTCGTGCCGTACTTCGCCTCGAACTCGTCGTGGGTGAGCGGGCGGCGCGGCGGGTTCGCGCACAGCTCCTCCACCGTGGGCAGCGGCGTCCCGTGACGCAACAGCAGCGTGACCTCCACCTTGCCTGTGGCGGCGCGGCTCCGGAGCGGGGGGTGGAGGGACGCCGGGGACACACGCGCGCTCTGCGTCAATGGGATGCGGGCCATGCGCGGCGTTCTACCACGCGGAGTCCAGGCCCCCGGAAGGCCGGGCCAGGTCGTATCCACGAGCGCGGGCCCCGGTTAGGCTCGCCCGCCTGCCCATGGACCGAGTCCTCCGCATCAAGCCCCACCTGCGCGCCGAGGTGCTCGACGCGCGGCGCGTGTTCCTCGTCGGGGAGCGCGCCCAGTTCCTGCTGGAGGGGGAGCTGCACGCGAGCATCGTGCCCCTGCTGGATGGCGAGCGCACCGTGGCGAACGTCATCGCCGCGCTGGCGGGACGGGCCTCCGCGCCGGAGGTGCTCTACGCGCTGTCGCTCCTGGAGGAGCGCGGACACGTGGAGGAGGCACACGACGTCTTCGACGCCAGCGTCGCCGGCTTCTGGGAGTCGCTGGGCGTGGGCGCGGCCACCGCGGCCGGGCGGCTGTTGGACGTGTCCGTCTCCGTGCACGCGGTGGACGGCGAGGATGGCGAGGGGCTGGAGGAGGCACTGCGCGACACCGGCCTGGACGTGCGCGAGGACGCCGACCGCCGCGTGCTGTTGGTGGACGACTACCTGTCGACCGAAGCGCTCGCGCTGGCCCGGGAGGCCCGGAGCGCGGGCGCCGCGTTCCTCCCGCTGAAGGTGTCCGGCACCGCGTGCCACGCGGGCCCGGTGGTGGGCCCCGGCGAGCGCGCCTGCTGGACGTGCCTCACTGCGCGGCTGTTGGACAACCGCCCCATCGAGAAGTACCTCGCGCGCAAGGGCCCCCCGCCGCGCGCCATCCGCCCGCCGCGCACGGGCCTGCCCACCACCGCGAAGGCGGGGCTGTCCTTCGCGGCGACGCTCGTGGCCCGGTGGGTGGTGGACGGACCTGGAGGCCCGGGACAGACGCGGCTGTGGACGCTGGACTTCGCCACCTGGCAGCTGGAATCGCACGCCGTGGCGAGGCGTCCGCAGTGCCCGGATTGCGGCGACCCCCACTGGATGGAGGCGCGCGCGAAGAAGCCCCTGGAGCTGGCCTCGCGCGCCAAGCGCTTCACCGACGACGGCGGCCACCGCATCCTCACGCCCGAGCAGACCTGGGAGCGCCATCGCCACCTCATCAGCCCGGTGACGGGCGTGGTGAGCGACCTGCGCGCGGTGCCGGGCGACGCGCCGCTGGGCCACATCCAGTCCGCCGTCTTCCGCGTGTGCCCGTGGACGGACGCGCCGGCCTCCGACGACTTCCATCGCGTGGCCAGCGGCAAGGGCCGCACGGAGGCCCAGGCCCGCGCGGGCGCGCTGTGTGAAGCACTGGAGCGCTACAGCGCGGTGTTCCAGGGCGACGAGCCCCGCGTCCACGCCACGGCGTCCCAGCTGGGTGCGCAGGCCGTGCACCCGGACGCGCTCCAGCACTTCAGCGCCGCGCAGTTCCAGGCCCGGCGCGAAAGCGCGAGCCGCGACATGCGCACCGCGGTGCCCAATCCGTACGCGGATCAACCCATGGACTGGAGCCCCGCGTATTCACTCACGCACGGGGTCCACAAGTACGTGCCCACGTCGTTCGCGTACCTCTTCGCGCCCACGCCCCCGCTCGGAGACGTGCCGTTCTGCTTCTTCAACTCCAACGGGAACGCGGCGGGCAACTGCGTGGAGGAGGCCATCCTCCAGGGCTTCCTGGAGCTGGTGGAGCGCGATGCGGTGGCGCTCTGGTGGTACAACCGCCTGCGCCGTCCGCGCGTGGACCTGCGCTCCTTCGACGAACCGTGGTTCGCGTCCGTGAGCGCGCATTACCAGTCGCTCGGCCTCCAGTTGTCGGTGTTGGACCTCACGCACGACCTGGGCATCCCGGTGTTCGCCGCGCTCGTGTGGTCGCCGGAGCGGGGCCGGGCCTGGGCCGGGTGCGGCTGCCACTTCGACGCGAAGCTCGCCGTGCAGCGCGCGCTCACGGAGGTGGCCCAGTGCTACGACCCGAAGGACCTGTCGCCGGCACCCTGGGACGCCAGCGCGCACAGCGACGTCAGCTGGCTCTTCCCCAACGACCTGGTCCCCGCGCGCGTCCGCGCCGATTTTCCGCGCGTGTGGCATGACGACCTGCGGGACGACGTGCGCGAGTGCGTGGCGCGGGCCGCGAGCGTGGGACTGGAGACGCTGGTGGTGGAGCAATCACGACCCGACGTGGGCGTATCCGCCGTGAAGGTCATCGTCCCGGGGCTGCGCCACTTCTGGCCGAGGCTCGGCCCCGGACGGCTGTATGACGTCCCCGTGAGGATGGGGTGGCTGAAGGCCCCGAAGACCGAAGCGCAGCTCAACCCCGTGCCCTTCTACTTCTGAGCGATGGCGCCTCCTCCTGAACCCAAGCCTCGCATCCTGCTCGTCCAGTGTGGCCCCGACCGGCGCCACGTGGACCGGGAGACGGAGGACTTCGACCCCGAGCGCGGCCTGGTGAAGCGCGCGACGATGACGCCGCTGGCCTGCGCGACGCTCGCGGCGCTCACGCCGGACGCCTTCACCGTCGACATCTGGGACGAAGAACTGCACGGCCAGCTGCGCGCGGACACGGAGCTGCCGGACTACGACATCGTCGGTGTGTCGGTGATGTACTCCGCCCTCACCTACCAGGCGCGATTCCTGGGCGGACACTTCCGCGACCTGGGCGCCACCGTGGTCGCGGGCGGTCCCGCCATCTCCGCCGCGCCGGAGGACTACCGGGGCTTCTTCGACGCCCTCTTCGTCAACGAGGCGGAGCGCACCTGGCCGCGCTTCCTCGCGGACTGGCTCGGGGGCGAGTACGCGCCCGAGTACCGGCAGCTCGACAAGCCCTCGCTGAACGAAAGCCCCCTGCCCCGCTGGGACGCCATCGCGACGGACATCCCGCGCTACGCGTGGGGCTCCGTGCAGACCACGCGCGGCTGTCCGTTCGACTGCTCGTTCTGCGACGTCATCTACCTGTACGGACGCAAGCAGCGGCACAAGCCGGTGGACCGCGTGCTGGACGAGGTGCGCGCCCACGCGGCGCTCGGAGCCGAAGGCGTCTTCTTCGCGGACGACGAGTTCATCGGCGACGCGGCGTACGCGAAGGAGGTGCTCGCGGGACTCGTGCCCCTCAACCGCGCCCTACCCCGTCCGCTGCGCTTCTTCACCCAGGTGACGATGAACCTGAGCCGCGACGCCGCGCTGCTGGAAGGCATGGCGGACGCGAACTTCTACACCATCGTCCTGGGCATCGAGTCCTTCGACATCGGCGCGCTCAAGGAAGCGCAGAAGCACCAGAACGTGCGCGCGGACCTCGTGGGCGACCTCTTGCGCATCCAGGCGCACGGCATCGGGCCCCGGGGCAGCTTCATCGTCGGATTTGACCACGACACGCCCGCGGTCTTCGATTCGCTGCACGCGAACATCCAGCGCACGCACCTGCCCTGGGTGGTGGTGGCACCGCTCCAGGCTCCGCGCGGCACCAAGCTGTGGACGCGGCTGCGCGCGGAAGGCCGGCTCGCCACGCCCCGCAAGGCGCACGCGAAGGACCGGGGCGCCATCGTGCTCAACGTGATGCCCCTGGGCATGACGCGGCCCCAGCTGCTCGAAGGCTTTCGCGACCTGGTGGAGCGGCTGTCCACGTGGGACGCCGCCTGCGAGCGCATCCGGGGCTTCATCGCTGGCATCCAGCGCCCGCCCCAGGTGGAGGAGCCCCACTGGCCGGAGGCCGTCACCGACCGCTTCCTGCGCGAAGCCACCGCCGCCTGGGCCCTGACGCCGTCCGAGCGACAGGCGCTGGGGGACACGCTCGCGGAGGTGCGCGGCACCGCCCCGGCGATGCTGCCGCGCGCGGTGTTCTTCCTCGCGCGCAACCAGAACGAGCGCCGCCGCCATGAGCGACTCTTCACGGACTTCGACGCGGTGCTAGCCGCCGAGCGCCAGGGCGACCTCGTCCCGGACACGCAGCCCGTCTACGTCCCGCCCGGCTTCGCCACCGCGATGCGCGACGTGTTCCCGGACCTCTTCGTGCGCCTGAGCCGCGACCTGCCGGACCGCCGCGAGGTGCCGGAGGCTTCACGCGACGTGCTGGTGGACTTCGTTGCCCGCTGGGGCGAAGGCTTCCAATCGCTCCAGCCGCAGCACCACGAATTCCTTCGCGAGCTGTGCGACCGGCAGGTGGCCGCGCGCGGTGGCCATCCGGGTACGCTGGAGGTCTCGGAGGAGCAGGCCCTCCGCACCCAGGCGCGCCGCACCGGCCTGCTGGAAGCACTGCTCAAGGACGTGCGCGACGAGCTCGCGAGCTGGGGACCCTGACGGATGCGCGACGGCCTTCACATCTTCGACGCGGACCGGCACGTCCTGGAGCCGCTGAGCCTGTGGGCGGAGCAACTGGAACCCGGCCTGCGCCGGCACGCGCCCCGCCTGGGACGCCTTCCGGAAGAAACGCTGGAGGAGCGCCTGGCGCGGCTGGGCCCCCAGGGCCTGCTGCCCGTGCTGCCCTTGCCGGAAGTGGACGGCAAGCCGCTGTGGAACCACATGCCGGAGAAGGCGTGGTTGGAGTTCTCCGCGCGCTCCTACGCGCAGCTGGGGCGCAATGAACTGCTGCAGCGGCCAGACGTGTACCTGGCCCAGATGGATCGCGACGGCGTGGACATGGCGGCCCTCTTCCCCACCTATGCGTTGCTCCTGGAGGGCTTCTCCCCGCTCGAGCCCCGCGTCGCCACCGCGTTCGCGTCCGTCTACAACACCTGGCTGCATGGCTTCTGCGCGCACCAGCCGGAGCGCCTGCGTGGCGTGGGACTCATCAGCCGGCACCAGCCGGAGGCCATGGTCGCGGAGGTCCGCCGCGTCGCGGGCTTCGGCTGGCGCGCCGTCATGGTGCGCCCCAACCCCATCGGAGGCAGGCTCCTGTCGGACGCCGCCTATGAGCCCTTCTGGTCCGAGTGCGAGAAGCTCTCACTCGCGGTGGTCCTCCACGGCAGCGGCCACGTCTACGTGCCGTCCGCGGGCGCGGACCGCTTCGACACCCGCTTCGCCAACCACGTGTGCGCCCACCCCATGGAGCTGATGATGGGGCTGCTCGCGCTCCTCCAGGGGGGCGTGCTGGAGCGGCACCCGGCCCTGCGCATTGGCGCCATGGAGGCGGGCTGCGGCTGGCTGCCGTACTGGGCGTGGCGTTTGGATGAGGAATATCGCGCTGTGGGTGCAGAGGTCTCCGCCACCATCCGACAGCTCCCTTCAACCTACCTGCGCCAGCACTGCTTCGTTTCCATGGAACCGGACGAGCCGTACTTGTCTGACATGATGCGCCACCTCCCGGAGGACCGATTGGTTTTCGGAAGCGACTTCCCGCATCTCGACCACGGCGAGGATGTACTGGGTGCGATGCTGTCCTTGCGTGACGTGATGACCGAAAGTCGTCTACGAAAGGTTCTCTGGGAAAACCCGACTCGGTTCTACGGTGTGGAACCGTGAGGCATCACGAATGAGATTGTCGCTCGCCGAAGGTGTGGCGCTGCGTTGCCCCGACGCGGAGGACGCGCGCGTGGAGGGCCCTGGCCGCTCACTGCGGTTGGGCCCGCTGGCCCCCGGTGTGCGCGCCGTCTTCGAGTCGCTCGCGGACGGAGGCATCCACGAGACGGAGGTGCCGGCCGCCGCGGGCTCGGACACGACGCTCGCGTGGTACTGGCTGGACCTGGCTGGAGATGGCGGCCTGCTGTCGTGGACGGTGGAGGAGCGCGGCAACCTGCTCCTGACGCTCACGCCCGCGTCCGCATCGTTCCTGCGCCACCGCGCGACGTTCGACGCGGCCCAACCGCTGCAGCTGTCACGCTTCGCTCATACGCGCATGGCGGAGGGCCGCGCGGTGCTGGACTGCCCCACGGTGCACGCCACCGCTGCGCTGCATGACCGGCGCGTGGTGTCGCTGCTCTTCGACATGGCCCGCCCCACGCTGCTGGCGCGGCTCAATCAGTTCAACACCGGCATCGAGTCCTTCACGCTGCGCGAGCTGGTGCGCCTGCTGGCGGAGACGGGCATCCTGGTCCCCAACGGACTGGACGTGCCGGCGTCGGAGGAGACGCAGACGGCGCTCAAGCAGTGGGAGCCGCACGACCTGCTCTTCCACCTGCGCTCACGCGGCTGGGGCCACCAGACGCGCGCCGGGGCCACCTACCGCTTCCGGGGAGAGCTGCCC
>NZ_RAWQ01000271.1:0-11260 GCF_003668965.1 Corallococcus sp. AB030 | reverse complement strand
GTGGGCGGGGGGAAGGGGGTGGTGCTCTGCGCGGTCGTTTTGCCGGTGATGCGGCCGAAGTGGCTGAACCGGCCGCTGCACGTCCCGGCGCAGGTGCTGTAGACGGGCTGGTGCATGCGCACGGGCTTCACCAGCCCGCCGGGCTGCCGGATGCCGAACTCCTGCGTGAGGATGGAGGCCAGCGACGTGCAGTGGAGGGTCAGGGTGACGCGGCTGCTGCCCTGCGTGGTCAGGCGGGCGTTGGAGGGCTTGTTCTGGGACAGGGGGCGCGAGTACAGGTCGTGCGCCGCGCCCAGGCTCGTTCCCGCGGAGTTGGTGCGCGAGTAGGACGCCTCCCAGGAGCACTGGCAACCCTCGGCGGGGCCGATCTTGATCAGGCCGTGGGCGTAGCTCAGGGCCTCGCCGTACAGCGAGGGCTCACGCCGGGCCACCTCGCGCACCAGGTCGAACTGCTTCGTCCCCATCTCCTTCTCGATGGCGCCGAGGGTCTTCTGCAGGGCGTTGCTCACGTGCAGGACCTCGCGGCTGGCGGAGATGCCCGGCGCGGCCGTCAGCTGGCAGGTCTTCTCGTCCTCGCAGGCGAGGCTGACGTCATAGGGCTGGCTGGCCAGCTCCCGGCCCTGCGCCTCACGTACGACGAGCCGCTGGGCCCAGCCCGTCTCCCACGGCTCCTGCACCGCGCCGGACAGCTTCACCTCCACCTCCTCGCCGGCCTTGGGCGAAAGCCGCTCGCCCGCGGTGATCTTCTCCGTGCCGTCATAGGACAGGACCTCCACCTCCCCGGGCAGGGACTTCGACTCCGCGGACCAGCGGATGCGCGCGGTCAGCTCGCCGTCCTGCATGGACACGTTGACGATGGTGGCAGGCATCTCGCGCGTTTCAGCGGCGTGGACGGGCGCGGCCACGAACAGGCAACCCACGGCGAACGAGGAGAGGGTCAGGGCGCGAAGCCAGGAGGCTCGGGGGGAACGACGGTGCATGGTGCTGTGCCTTGGGAAGAAGGTTCCGCCATATCTGACACGCGATGTCAGGATTGGCGGGCCGCCCCAAGAGCAGGTTGCGTGCCAGCGAGCCTCCACGTCTGTCGCGAGGGAGGGGGGCTGTAGCGCGAAACGCTACGCAGGACCGGTGCACGGCTTTCCGGTGCGGCTCACGTGCTAGAAGGGGAGGGTGATTGCCGCTCTTCCCGGCCCGGAGCGCGCGGGCGTCGCGAGGCTCGCGTTCGAACGCTCGGGGCCCCGCACCGTGGTGCGCACCGCGCTGGCGCACAGCCCCTTGCGGCTGCTCACGCCTCGCAACCACGGCCACGCGGCGTGGGCCTATACCAGCTCCTTCGGTGGCGGGCTGGTGGACGGGGACCACCTGCGGCTGGAGGTGGATGTGGCGGACGGCGCGTCGGCGCTGCTCGCGACGCAGGGCTCGAACCGTGTCTACCGCTCGCCCAACGGTTGCCGCAGTGATCTCGTCGCGCGCGTGGGCCGGGACGCGCTGCTGGCGTGGGTGCCGGACCCCACCGTCTGCTTCACCGACGCCCGCTATTCACAGACATTGGATGTGACGCTTTCGCCGGGCGCGTCGCTGGTGCTCGCGGACGTGGTGACGGCGGGGCGGAGCGCCCGGGGCGAGCGCTGGGCCTTCCTGCACTACGCCTCGCGCCTGCGCGTCGCGCGGGAAGGGCGCGCGTTGGTGGATGAGCGGTGGGTGCTGGACCCCGCGCACGGCGCGCTGCCGGAGCGGCTGGGCCGCTTCGACGCGCTGGCGTCCGTGCTGCTGGTAGGGCCCGCGTTGAAGGATGCTCGGGAGGCCCTGGCCGCGCGCGTGGCGGGCCTGCCGGTGAAGCCTCGCGCCCGGGAGGTCATCTCCGCCAGCCCCCTGGGCGAGGACGGACTGCTGCTGCGCGTAGCGGCCGTGTCGTTGGAGACGCTGCTGGCCACCACGCGCGACTGGCTGTCCTTCCTACCGGGCCTGCTGGGTGACGACCCGTGGGCCCGGCGGGTGTGACTAGGGCGTGTCCGCAAATTAGAGCCAGAGGCGGATGGAGGCGATATGGACCATCGCCAGGTAGTTGGCGGCGCGCTTCTCATAGCGCGTCGCCACCCGCCGGTTCTGCTTCAAGCGATTGAAGAGACACTCCACCCGGCAGCGTTTGCGGTAGGCCGCGCGCCGGAAGGTGCGCTGCCGGGGCTGGTCCGAGCGAGTGGGGATGATGGCGTGCACCCCATGTTCGCGGCACCAGGCGCGGAGGCTGGGGTAGCTGTAGCCTTTGTCCGCCGCGAGGGCGTCGGGCAAGCGGCGTGGCGCCCCCGGTGAGTGCGCGCGCGGCACGCTGCCACCCGCCATCAGCGCCTTGAAGGCCTGCGTCTCATGGCGTTGGCCTGCCGTCAGCTCGAAGACGAGCGGCCGCCCCTGGCCCTCCGCCCGGACATGCAGCTTGGTCGAGAAGCCTCCCTGGCTGCGACCCAGCGCTTCAACCTCCCCCCTTTTACCGGCGTGCCGCGTGCGCCGGCTGCGTGCTGGTGGGCGCGGATGACGCTGGCGTCCAGGAAGTGCAGCGTCCAGTCCAGGTGCTCATCCTCGTGCGCTTCGGCCTGCAACTGCCGCAGCACCCGCGCCCAGATGCCTGCCTCCTGCCAGCGGTAGAATCGGCTGCTGAGCGCCTTCCAACTGCCGAACTGCTCCCGAGGCACGTCGCGCCAGGGCGCTCCGGTGCGCAGCACCCAGAGGATTCCGTCGAGCACTTCGCGGTGGTCCTTGTTCGGTCGGCCCCGCGCGGGTTTCTGGGGCGGCAGCAGTCCTGCCAGCCGCTCCCATTGGGCGTCCGTCAGCTCTCCTCGGCTCATGCCCTCCTAACACCCGGCTCCCCTCGAACTATTTGCGGACACGTCCTAGTAGCGGGTGATGTCGAACGTGCTGTAGTTCTTGTACAGCTCGCTGACGTGATCCGCCGTCAGGTTGACCGCGTCCTTGTGGTTGTTCGTCTTCCACTCGGCGGTGTTCGCGTCCAGCAGGCGGTTCGGGCCGTCCGTCTTGTGCAGGCCCAGCACGTGGCCCTCCGCGGCCTCGCCCGACTTGCGCAGGCCGATGCGGTAGTGGCCGTTCTCCTTCGTGCCGTCGTACAGCTTCTGCGCGAAGGTGTCCTGGGTGATGGGCTCGAAGTCCTGCACCTTCACGCCCGGGTGACCGCCGCCACGGCCCGTGCGGAAGTCGTCCACCATCGCGGCGATGCCTTCCTGCTTCTTCGCGATGGCGGCCTGGTCCTGGTTGAGCTGCGCCATCCCCGCCTTGATGTCCTGGGTCAGCTCGCTGCGCTGCTGCTTCAACCCCTGGCGCTCCTCCGGCGAGAGGTCCGGGTTGGTGAGCAGCTCGTTGATCTCCTTGCGCTGCGCGCTCTTGCCCTGGAGCTCCTTCACGCTGCCCTGGAGCTTGTCGATGTCATCCATGTGCGCGCCGTTCAGCTTCGTGAGGGCGTCGCTCTGCAGGTGCTCGGCGTGCTGCTTGTCGATGAGCTTCCCGAAGTGGTTGTCCGTCAGCTTGCCGAACGCCTGCGAGCCCTTCATCGGGTCACCGCCCGCCTCCTTGCCGGTGCGGATCCACTCGGAGGTCATCGCGCTGCACACGCCCGCGTCCGTGCCCGCGGGCATGTTCGGCTGCTTCAGCATTGGGTGGCTGCTCTGGTCCGTGTAGCGCAGCACGTCCGCGCCCGGATTCTCCAGCTTCATCTGCTCGACGATCTTCTGGATTTGAGGGCTCGGCGTCATGGCCTTGCCCTTGCCCGGCGTGCGGCCCAGGGCCATGTCCGCGATGTCGCTCTCGGAGAGGTTGGGCGACTGCAGCTGCGGACCCTGGAGCGAGCTCGCGTCGATGTTCGGGCGCGACGACGAGGCCTGGGGGCTGCCGGTCGGCTTGAACGCGTCACCCTGGGGCGTCGTCCCGGTGGGAGTCGTCGGCCGGGAGACACTCGGCGAGCCCGTGGGCGACGCGGTGGGCGAGGCCGTGGGCGACGCGGTGGGGGTCGACGGCTTCGCGCCCGTCGTGCCCGGCTTCGAGAAGGTCGGCTGGGCCACCGTGTTCGTCGTCTTCGGTGGGGCGGGAGGCGCCTTGGGCGTCTTGGGGAAGCCGGCCTTGAAGCTCTTCATGGGGGGACTCCGGAGGGGGAGAACGGCGCGAGGGGCCTCCATCCTGGCTCACGCTGACGCGTCGCGCTAGGGTCTGGCGGGTCGGCGCATCCCGCACCCGGAAGAACCGAGGGAGTCGGACCCATGCATCTGTCCCCCCGTGACGTGGACAAGCTGCTCCTGCACCAGGCGGGCGTCGTCGCCCAGAAGCGGTTGGCGCGAGGCCTGCGCCTCAACTACCCGGAGGCGGTGGCGCTCATCGCCACGCAGCTGTTGGAGTTCATCCGCGACGGCCGCAGCGTGGCGGAGCTGATGGACCTGGGACGCCGGTTCCTGGGGCGCGCGCAGGTGATGGACGGCGTGCCGGAGATGTTGGCGGAGGTGCAGGTGGAGGGCACCTTCCCGGATGGCACCAAGCTCGTGACGGTGCATCACCCGGTGGTGGCGGAGCACGGGGACCTGTCGTTGGCGCTCTACGGCAGCTTCCTGCCGGTGCCGCCGCTGGAGCGCTTCACCGTGCCCGCCGCGTCACCAGAAGGGCCTCCTGGACTCGTGCGCGCGGCGGAAGGCGCGCTGGAGCTCAACGCGGGCCGCAAGGCCATCACCCTGCGCGTCACGCACCGGGGCGACCGGCCCATCCAGGTGGGCAGTCACTACGCGTTCGCGGAGACGAACCGAGCGCTGGTGTTCGACCGGGGCCGCGCCTACGGCCACCGGCTGGACATCCCCGCGGGCACTGCGGTGCGCTTCGAGCCCGGCGAGGTGAAGACGGTGTCGCTGGTCCCCATCGCGGGCGAACAGGTGGTGCGCGGCGGCAACGCGCTGGGCAGCGGCAAGGTGTCCGATGAAGGCCGTGAGCGCTTGCTCGCGGCGGTGCGCGCGCAGGGCTTCGGTCACGAGGAAGAGACCCCCGAGGAGGACCGCTCATGAGCCGCAAGCTGGACAGGCGCCACTACGCGGACATGTTCGGTCCCACCACGGGGGACCGGGTGCGGCTGGGAGACACGGGCCTGTGGCTCCAGGTGGAGCGCGACGCCACCGTCTACGGCGACGAGTGCAAGTTCGGCGGCGGCAAGGTGCTGCGCGAAGGCATGGGCCAGCGCGCGGGCACAGGCGACGCGGACGCGCTCGACTGCGTCATCACCAACGCGCTCGTGGTGGACTGGACGGGCATCTTCAAGGCGGACGTGGGCATCAAGGCCGGGCGCATCTCCGCCATCGGCAAGGCGGGCAACCCGGACGTCATGGCGGGCGTCACGCCGGGCATGGTGGTGGGCGTCGCCACGGAGGTCATCGCGGGTGAAGGGCTCATCCTCACCGCGGGCGGCCTGGATACACATATCCACTTCATCAGCCCGCAGCAGGCGGACGAGGCCATCGCCAGCGGCATCACCACCTGGGTGGGCGGCGGCACCGGACCGGCCACCGGCACCAACGCCACCACCTGCACGCCGGGCGCGTGGAACCTGGCGCGCATGCTGGAGGCCACGGATACCATTCCCCTGAACATCGGCCTCACTGGCAAGGGCAACACGTCCCTGCCGGAGGGCTTGCTGGATCAGGTGCGCGCGGGAGCCATTGGACTCAAGCTGCATGAAGACTGGGGCACCACGCCCGCGGCCATCGACACGTGCCTCACGCTGGCGGACGCGGAGGACGTGCAGGTCACCATCCACACGGACACGCTGAACGAGTCCGGCTACGTGGATGACTCGCTGGCGGCGTTCAAGGGCCGCACCATCCACACGTACCACTCGGAGGGCGCGGGTGGCGGCCACGCGCCGGACATCATCCGCGTGTGCGGCGCGCCCAACGTGCTGCCCAGCTCCACCAACCCCACGCGGCCGTACACGGTGAACACGCTGGATGAGCACCTGGACATGCTCATGGTGTGTCACCACCTGGACCGCGAGATTCCGGAGGACGTGGCCTTCGCGGAGAGCCGCATCCGAGGAGAAACGATTGCCGCGGAGGACATCCTCCACGACCTGGGCGCCATCAGCATGATGGCCTCGGACAGCCAGGCCATGGGGCGAGTGGGCGAGGTCATCACCCGCACGTGGCAGACGGCGCACAAGATGCGCGAGCAGCGCGGGCGGCTCCCCGGCGAGCAGGGGGACAACGACAACCTGCGCATCCGCCGCTACGTGGCGAAGTACACCATCAACCCGGCCATCGCCCACGGGCTGTCCCACGAGGTGGGCTCCGTGGAGCCAGGCAAGCTCGCGGACCTGGTGCTGTGGCGGCCCGCCTTCTTCGGCGCGAAGCCGGAGCTGGTGCTCAAGGGCGGCTTCATCGCGTGGGGCCAGATGGGGGACGCGAACGCGTCCATCCCCACGCCGCAGCCGTACCTCATGCGCCCGATGTTCGGCGCGCGAGGAAGGGCGCGGGGCTCCACGAGCATCGCCTTCGTATCAGGGCGCGCCTTGAGGGAAGGCACCGTGCAGGGGCTGGGGCTCACCAAGCGGCTGTCCGCGGTGGTGAACTGCCGCGCGTTGGGGAAGAAGGACATGCGCCTCAACGACGCGCTGCCGGTCATCACGGTGGATCCGGAGACGTACGAGGTCCGCGCGGACGGAGAGCTGCTTCGCTGCGAGCCCGCCACCTGGCTGCCCCTGGCGCAGCGCTACTCGCTGTTCTGAAGGAGCGCGCCATGGCTTCCGGCTGGAGGGTGTTGCAGCTGGCGGACTCGGGGTTTCCCACGGGGGGCTTCGCGCACTCGGGAGGCCTGGAGGCCGCGGTGCAGGCGGGCGAGGTGCGCGGCCCGGGTGACGTGCGGCGCTTCGTGGAGGCGCTGGTGTGGCAGGCGGGACTGGGCGGCCTGCCGCTGGTGGGCTCGGCGTGGCGCGAGCCCTCCGCACTGCCGGCGCTGGACGCGCGCGCGGACGCGTTCCTCACCAACCACGTCGCGAACCGGGCCAGCCGCACGCAAGGCAGGGCCTTCCTGGACACCTGCGCGCGCATCTTCCCGGAGGCCGTGGGGCCCGTGCGCGAGGCGGCCCGCGCGGCCCGTGTGAAGTTCCACCACGCGCCCGCGTTCGGCGCGGTGCTGTGCGCGCTGGCGGTGGAGCAGGAGGACGCCCTGCGACTCTTCCTGTCGCTCACCCTGCGGGGCGCGCTGTCCGCGGGCGTGCGCATGGGCGTCATCGGCACGCATGAATCCCACCAGGTGCAGCACGCGGCCACGCCGCTGCTGGAGGCCGTCCTGGAGCAATGCAAGGCATTGGGCGTGGAGGACCTGGCCCAGCCCGCGCCGCTGTGGGACCTGTTGGGCGCCACGCACGACCGGCTGTACTCCCGGCTGTTCCAGTCCTGAAGCAAGAGACGAAAAGGAAGCGCGACATGCACGACGACGACCACCGCGGCCATGGGCAGGACGGGCACGAGCACACGCACGAGGACTGGGACCACCCGGGCCATTTCGACGCTCGCGACAAGCCGCACCGGCGTGACTACTCGCAGCGGGCCTTCACGATTGGGATTGGCGGGCCGGTGGGCAGCGGCAAGACGGCGCTGGTGCTGGCCCTGTGCAAGAAGCTGCGCGACCAGTACCGCCTGGGCGTGGTGACCAACGACATCTTCACCAAGGAGGACGCGGAGTTCCTGGTGCGCAACCAGGCCCTGTCCCCGGAGCGCATCAAGGCGGTGGAGACCGGAGGCTGTCCGCACGCCGCCATCCGCGAGGACATCAGCCACAACCTGCTCGCGCTGGAGCAGTTGATGGAGGAACTGCACCCGGAGTTGCTCATCGTGGAGAGCGGCGGTGACAACCTGGCCGCGCAGTACAGCCGCGAGCTGGCGGACTACACCGTGTATGTCATCGACGTGGCGGGCGGGGACAAGGTGCCTCGCAAGGGCGGGCCGGGCATCACCCAGTCGGACCTGCTGGTCATCAACAAGACGGACCTGGCGCCGCACGTGGGCGCGGACCTGGGCGTGATGGACCGCGACGCCCGGAAGATGCGCGGCGAGGGCCCCTTCGTCTTCACCCAGGTCACGCACGACGTGGGGGTGGACTCGGTGGTGGGGCACCTGCTCGACGCCTGGCGTCGGAGATAGGAAGGCGCCTGGCGTCGGAGATAGGGACTGGACGAACGGTCCGTCCCGGACCGCACTCCGCCACTGACAGCCGGAGCGGGACGTGTAGTGTTCCGCCCGTGGGCATCCTCGAGCGGGCACGGGTGGAGTGGTTCGCGGCGGCCTTTGGACTTGTCGTGGGCACCACGATGGTCTTCGTGCCCTATGAGTTCGGGGCCGCCATCTTCCAGGTCATCTACCCGTACATCCGCCCGCTCGGCAGCCTCTTCCTGGTGGGCTCCGCGACGATGCTCGCCGCGATGCTGTACCCCACCTGGCCAGCGTTCGTGGGGTGGCTGGGCCGGGCGCTCTTCCTGGCGGCGGTGGCCTTCTACTGGTGGGCCGCCGCCGTGCTGCCCGGAGGCATCACGGGCCTCATCCTGTACCCGCTGCTGGCGGGACTGCTGCTGCTGGAGCGGACCCGCCGCTTCCAGGGGAGGGGCCTGCTGCCGGTGTTCATCGCCTGCGTGGCGCTGAGCTTCGGCGGGTTGATGGTCCTGGTCCCCAGCAGCTTCATCCGCATGTCGCTGCTGGCGTTCGGGCCGTTCATCCGGTTGCTGGGCGGCGCCTTCCTGGCGACGGGGGCGCTGATGGCGGTGGGGCTGTGGCGTGGCCACGAAAAGGCCTGCCGCATCGCCGCGGGCAGCTTGAGCGTCCTGTTCCTGAACATGACGCTCGCGTTGGGGTCGCGACGCTCCTGGGCCGGGATGGGCGTGTACGCGGTGCTGGCCCTGGCCTGTCTGCTGTTGTGGCGGATGCGTCAGGTCCCTGCCCCGTCCGGGGTGCGCTGGCGGCTGTTCCGGGGCATGGCCCTGGCGTCGGTGCTGCCCATCCTGGGCGTGGGGGCGGTGACGTCGTACGTGGCCCAGCGGGCCATCTCGGCGGAGCTGCGCGGCAAGGCGCAGCAGGCGGTGCTGGCGGAGACGGCGTGGCTGGAGCAGTCGGCGGCCATCGCGCGCTCGCTCTTGCGTTCTCAGAGCCAGGACCCGGGCTTCATCGAAGCGGTGCGCACCGGGGACCGCAAGGAGATGATTGAACGGGTGGAGTTGCTGGAGAACGACACCGGCCTCTTCGACGCGGCGTGGCTGCTGGACGCCACCGGGGAGACGCTGGTTCCGTCCAAGCGGCTGAACCGCCTCACCGGCAACTTCGCGGACCGGGAGTACTTCCAGCAGGCGCTCAACGGGGGCGACGCGGTCTGGGTGTCGCGGCCCTTCCTCACCCGCGCGGGGCTGCCCTTCATCGTCTTCTCCACGCGGGTGGACCTGGGGGAAGGCCAGCGCGCGGTGCTGGTGGGCGGGCGGTCCCTGCGGCGGCTGGGGCTCCAGTCGACGCTGGCCTCGCGCAGCTACCACGTGGAGTTGTTCGACCGGCGCGACGGCATCCTGCTGCGCGAGACCGAACGGGGCGACGTGCTCACGCGGGCGCCGGTGCTGGGAATGCTGCCCCCGAAGGCGCTGTCGGCGCGGGAGGGCCTGCTGGAGGCGTTCAATGAATCCGGGCTCCGCCTGCTGGTGGCGTACGCACAGGTGCCGGGCACGGAGTGGACGGTGGTGGTGACGGCGCGGCTGCGCGAGGCGTTCGCGCCGGTGACGCGCATGGGCGCGTGGGTGGTGGGCATCGCGGCGCTGGCGGGGGCCATCTCGCTGCTCCTGTCGCAGTGGGTGGGGCGGGACGTGGCGGTGCGGCTGGAGACGCTGCGGGACGGCTTCGCCGCGCTGGGCACGCCCGCTCTGGAGCAGCGGGTGCAGGCCCGGGGCGACGACGAGGTCGCGCAGCTGGCGGACGGCTTCAACGACATGGCGGCGCGCATCGACCGGACGCAGAAGGAGCTGCGCGAGGCCATCGTCATCCGGGATCAGTTCCTCTCCATGGCGAGCCACGAATTGCGCACGCCGCTGACACCGCTGAAGGCGACGCTGGAGCTGCTCATCCGCCAGTCGGAGTCCGGCGTGGGGCTGACGCCGGAGCGGCAGCGCGCCACCTTCGAGCGGCTGACGCGACAGGTGGACCGGCTGACGCGGCTGATTGGCGACATGCTGGACGTGTCGCGGTTGCAGTCGGGGAGATTCGCGCTGACGGTGGCGCCCATGGACCTGACGGCGCTGGCCCACGAGGTGCTGGAGCGCATCCAGTCCACGCGTCCGGAGCGCCAGGGGTTGTTGTCCCTGGACGTCCCGGAGGGGCCGCTGGTGGGCCGGTGGGACGAGCAGCGATTGGATCAGCTGCTGACGAACCTGGTGGAGAACGCCCTGCGCTATTCGCCGCCGGGGACGCCGGTGTCCATGCGGGTGCGCGAGGAGGAAGGGCAGGTGCGGGTGGACGTGGAGGACCAGGGCATCGGCATTCCGCAGGAGAGCCTGCCGCAGCTCTTCACGCCCTTCTTCCGCGCGCGAAACGCGGCCGAGCACTACGCCGGAGGCCTGGGATTGGGGCTGGCCATCTGCCGCGAAATCGTGGAGCGCCACGGAGGCCGCATCCAGGCGAGCAGCGAGGGGCCAGGGAAGGGCACGTGCTTCACGGTGTGGCTGCCCCGCGCGGCCGTCGCGGACGCGGCCTGATGCGCTACGTGGAGGCGAGCCCCTGCGCGGCGCTGGCGCCGTACGTCCAGTGCTACTGGGCGCTGGAGCTGTCAGGAGCGGCGCCGGTGGGGGTGCACCGGGTGCTGCCGGACGGGTGTCTGGACATCCTGGTGGACCTGACGGACGGGGTGGGGCTGCGCGTGGTGGGAGCGATGCGGGCGGCGGAGGTGGTGCCGTTGTCCGCGCGTGCGTCCTTCGTCGCGGTGCGCTTCCGGCCCGGAGGCGCGCAGCCATTCCTGAGGCTGCCCTTGCTGGAGCTGACGGACGCGAAGGTGGCGCTGGGGGACCTCTGGCCGCGCGAGGCGCGCGAGTGGCGGGAGCGGCTGGACGCGGTGGAGGGGACGGCGGCCCGCTTCGCCCTGCTGGAGCGGCTCTTGTTGGGCCGGCTGCCCGGGCAGGAGGGGGACGTGGGGGTGCGCCACGCGGTGGACCACATCCTGGGAGCGAGGGGGCAGGTGCCAGTGCGTTCGCTGGAGGGGGTGATGG
>NZ_RAWQ01000270.1:0-11482 GCF_003668965.1 Corallococcus sp. AB030 | reverse complement strand
CCCCCTGACTGGTCGCCAGCCGGCCACCAGCCAGGCCCGAGGGAGGCGTCCCCGAGGAGAAACCCCCGGTCCGGACGCGCATCCTTGAGAAAGGTCGGGGCGGTAGCTATAAGCCCCGACCCACTACAACGCTGGACCTCCCTCCCATCCTGGGTGGGGGCAAGGCGCACTGGAGAGAAGCCATGAAGCCCGACTTGCACCCGGTCTACCCGCCCTCCCGCATCACCTGCGCGTGCGGCAACATCGTCGAGACCAAGTCCACCCGCGGCTCGTTCAGCGTGGAAGTCTGCTCGAACTGCCACCCGTTCTTCACCGGCAAGTACAAGCTGCTGGACACGGCCGGCCGCATCGACCGCTTCAAGAAGAAGTACGCGAACAACGCGCCGGCCGCCAAGAAGGGCGCCAAGGCCGCCGAGCCCGAGAAGGCGTAGTCCTTCGGCTCTACAGCATCCGTAGCACCCCACGAGCAGGGTCGTGGAGGGCCTCGAACGACAGAGGCGCTCCCCGCCCTGCTCGCGGTGTTTCAGCTCCAGGCGCTCGTCAAATTTTCACGCGCGCTTTCGGTGCTACAGCCAATTACAGGCCAGAAATTCGACGTAGCACGCAAGTGACCGCACAGTCCGCCGCGTCCCAGAGACGTCTGTCCCAAAGACGGAGGCGTGATGTTCGCGGAAGCTGCTGCCCCTGCCCTGAAGATTGTCCGACGCTCCCAGAACGACAGCGTCTTCGCGAAGCGCGGGGAGGCCTACACGCTGCTGCAGGGCGACAGCCTGGAGCTGATGGCCCAGCTGCCCGAGCAGTCCTTCGACCTCATCTTCGCGGACCCGCCGTACTTTCTCTCCAACGGCGGCACCACCTGCAAGGGTGGCAAGCGCGTCTCCGTGGCGAAGGGCCAGTGGGACGTGTCCCGCGGAGTGGAGGAGGACCACGCCTTCACCACCAAGTGGCTCGCCGCCTGCCAGCGCCTGCTGCGCCCCAGCGGCACGCTGTGGGTGAGCGGCACGCAGCACGTCATCTTCAACGCCGGCTTCGCCATGCAGAAGCTGGGCTACAAGCTGCTCAACACCGTCACCTGGTACAAGCCCAACGCGAGCCCCAACCTGGCGTGCCGCTACTTCACGCACTCCACGGAGCTGCTCATCTGGGCCTCGCCGGCGTCCGGCGGCAAGCTGAAGCACGTCTTCAACTACCAGCGCATGAAGGCGGAGAACGGCGGCAAGCAGATGCGCGACGTGTGGAACCTGCCGCGCAACGGTGACGAGGAGCTCACCGCCGACGGCGCCGGCCGCATGTGGACGCAGACGGCCCCGCGCGGCGAGGAGAAGGCCTTCGGCAGCCACCCCACGCAGAAGCCGGTGGCCCTGCTGGAGCGCATCCTGGAGGCGAGCTGCCCGGAGAACTCGCTCATCCTGGACCCCTTCAACGGCAGCGGCACCACCGGCGTGGCCGCCCTGAAGCACGGCCACCGCTACGTGGGCATCGACATGAACCCGGAGTACCTGGCCCTGTCCAAGAAGCGCCTGGACGCGACCCTCAAGTAACCCGCCTCACGCGCGGGTGAGGATGAGCTCCACGCCCTGCCGGGCGATGGGGTGGTACCTCGCCCCGTTCTTCTCGAACGCCGCGCGCGCCACCTTGCGGTGGTCGCGCGACGAGGCGAGCACGCTGTAGAGCGGCTTCAGGTACTTCATCCGGCCCACCTCGCCGAGGAACTCCTCGGCCCGGCCGAGCGGAGCATCGAAGCCCGCGCGCAGCGCCGCCACCAGCCACGCCACCAGCACCTCCGAGTTGCGGCTGCCCGTGAGCGAGAACCTCGCGTCCAGTTCCCGGAAGACGTCCTGGGACGTGTCCGCCGGCATGGACTCCAGGAAGAGCTGCCACTCGGTGGGCGTCCAGTCCTTCGTGTCCGCTTGCGAAGGCACCGTCCCGCGCAGCTTCTCCAGCGCCTCCAGCCGCGCGGAGGTGGGGCGGGGCGCGCTGGGCGGCACGCCAGGCCGGTTCAGGTACGCGTCCGCGTCCACCTTGGCCAGGGCCCCCGGCAGCTCGGCCTCCGTGAAGCGGACGAACTCCTCCGTGGTGAGCGCCTGGAAGCGGTACTTCGCCAGGTAGCGGCGCAGGAAGCCGTCGAAGGTGGGACGGCCCACCGCGTCCTCCAGCGCGCGCAGCAGCAGGTAACCCTTCTCGTAGGGAATCTGGGAGAAGGCCTCGTCCGGATCCACGCCGGACAGGTGCGTGCGCAGCGCGGTGAGCTGCGGGTGCGCGCGGAAGTGGTGCAGCGCTTCGTCCAGCGAACGGCGCCCCAGGGCCGCGTGCAGCGCCGCGACCTCCGGCCCCGCCAGCGCCTCCAGGATGCGGCGCTCCGCGAAGACGGTGAAGCCTTCGTTCAGCCAGAAGTGCTCCGCGGACGCGTTCGTCACCAGGTTGCCCGTCCACGAGTGCGCCAACTCGTGCGCCACCACGTTCACCAGGCTCTTGTCCCCCGCGATGAGCGTGGGCGTGAGGAACGTCAGGCGCGGGTTCTCCATGCCGCCGTAGGGGAACGACGGCGGCATCAGCAAGAGGTCGAAGCGCTCCCAGTCGTATGGTCCGAAGAGCGACTCCGCGGCCTTGAGCATGTCGTCCACGCCCGCGAATTCGTCCGCCGCGTCCTCCAGCGCCTCCGGCTCCGCCCACACCCGCGAGCGCGGCCCCAATTCCTTGGACGTGAGGCTGCCCACCGCGAACGCCAGCAGGTACGGGGGCACCGGCTGCGGCATCTCGTAGTGCTCCTCCGCCTCCACGCCGTGCTCCTCGCGCGCCACGAACGAGGCCGCCATCACGGACTTGAGCTGCTTGGGCACCCGCAGGGACGCGCGGTAGCGGATGCGGATGCGCGGCGTGTCCTGCAGCGGCACCACGCTGCGCGCGTGGATGGCCTGGCACTGGCTGAACAGGAACGGCTGCTGCCCACCCGCCGTTTGCGACGGCGTCAGCCACTGCAGCGCGCTCGCCTCCGGGGACGTGCGGTAGCGCACCGTCAGCTGCTTCAGCCCCGCGGGCAGCTCAATCCGAAGCCGGCTGCCGAGGATGGGTTCAGGAGGGGAGAGGATGTAGGGCAAGGGGCGACCCTGGGCATCCACCACGCCCCGGATGTCCAGGTCGCGGGTGTCCAGGTCGAGGGGACCTGCTGACGCCTCCTTGAGCGTCAGCGTGGCCTCCGCGTGCAGGCGGCGCGTCCGGAAATCGACGCGGGCCTTCCAGTCCAGCGTTTCGGTCTCAGGCTGCGTGCTGTCGTTGTACGAGTGCGGGTCGAGGCGAGCCATGGGGCCCGACTTGTAGTCGGGGAGCCGACCTCCTGGCGAGCACACCCGACGGCAATGCCGGTTGACTTCCGGGTCAATCGCCTACATTTGTGCAGTCCCCTACTTCCTTTTATGGGAGCCGATTTCCGATGACGACCCGGATCCGAAAAGTGGCGGTGCTTGGCGCTGGCGTGATGGGCAGCGGCATCGCCGCGCATCTGGCCAACTCCGGCGTGCGCGCCCTGTTGCTGGACATCGTTCCGCCCCAGGCTGCTCCGGGCGAGGACACCGCTTCCAAGGCGTTCCGCAACAAGTTCTCGCAGGGCGCCATCGCGAACCTGCGCAAGGCGAAGCCCAGCCCCATCGTATCCGAGCAGGTGCTCGCGGCCATTGAAGTGGGCAACCTGGAAGACGACCTCGCGCGCCTGGGCGAGTGCGATTGGATCATCGAGGTGGTGAAGGAGGACCTGGCCGTCAAGCAGGCCCTGTTCGCCAAGGTGGAGAAGCACGCCCGCAAGGACGCCATCATCTCCTCCAACACCTCCGGCCTCTCCATCGTGGGGATGACCGAAGGCCGCGGCGCGGACTTCAAGAAGAACTTCCTGGTCACGCACTTCTTCAACCCCGTGCGCTACATGAAGCTCCTGGAACTCGTGGCCGGCCAGGAGACGAGCGCGGAGGTCGTGAAGACCCTCCACAAGTTCGGCGAAGAGGTGCTCGGCAAGGGCATCGTCTACGGCAAGGACACCACCAACTTCATCGCGAACCGCATTGGCGTGTACGGGATGATGCGGACCATCTCCGAGATGCAGAAGACGGAGATGTCCATTGAAGAGGTGGACAAGATCTTTGGCCCGGCCATGGGCCGTCCCAAGTCCGCCGTCTTCCGCACCGCGGACATCGTGGGCCTGGACACGTTCACCCACGTGGCGAAGAACTGTTACGACACGCTGACGCACGACGAAGAGCGCAACGTCTTCGCCGCCCCGGACTTCCTCCAGAAGATGGTGGAGAAGAAGATGCTGGGCGACAAGAGCGGCGGCGGCTTCTACAAGAAGGACCGCTCCTCCGGTGGCAAGGACATCCTCGCGCTGGACCTGAAGACGCTGGAGTACCGGCCGCAGGCGAAGGTGCGCTTCGACTCGCTGGGCGCCGCGAAGGACATTGAAAACGTCAAGGAGCGCGTGGCGTCCGTGATGAACGCGGACGACAAGGCCGGCAAGTTCGCCGAGCGCGTCACCCTGGACGTGCTGGCGTACTCCAGCCGCCGCATCCCGGAGATCGCCGACGACCTGGTCAACGTGGACCGCGGCGTGCGCTGGGGCTTCGGCTGGGACCTGGGGCCCTTCGAGGTCTGGGACGCCTACGGTGTCCAGAAGGGCGTGGAGCGCATGAAGGCGCTGGGCCTCAAGCCCGCCGCCTGGGTGGAGGAGATGCTGGCCAAGGGCCGCACGTCCTTCTACGGCGTGCAGGACGGCCGCGACACCTACTGGGACATCCCGTCCAAGTCCGTGAAGCAGGTGTCTGAGAACGCGCGCACCTTCCGCGTGGAGTACCTCAAGCGCGGCAACAAGAAGATCACCGGCAACGACAGCGCGTCGCTGTGGGACATGGGCGACGGCGTCACGCTCTTGGAGTTCCACTCCAAGATGAACTCCATCGACGATGACATCATCGCGATGATGAACACCGCGCTGGATGAGACGGAGAAGAACTTCAAGGGCCTCGTCATTGGCAACGACGGCTCCAACTTCTCCGCCGGCGCGAACATCATGGCCATGCTGATGGCGGCCAAGAGCGAGGACTTCGACTCCATCCGCAAGATGGCGTCCGCGTTCCAGGCGGCCAACCAGCGCATGCGCTACAGCCCCGTGCCCGTCGTGACGGCGCCCTTCAACCTCACGCTGGGCGGCGGCGCGGAGGTCACCATGGGTGGCAACGCGGTGCAGGCCAGCGCGGAGCTGTACATGGGCCTCGTGGAAGTGGGCGTGGGCCTCATCCCGGGCGGCGGCGGCACCATGATGCTGCTGCGCAACGTGTTCGGCGGCTACGCGGCGGACAAGGACTTCGACTCGCTGCCCTTCCTCAAGAAGGTGTTCCTCGCCATCGGTATGGCGAAGGTCGCCACCAGCGCGGAAGAGGCTCGCGAGACGGGCTTCCTGTCCCAGCAGGACGGCATCACGGGCAACCGCGACTTCCTCCTGTCGGACGCGAAGTCGCGCGTGCTGGGCCTGGCGAACGGCGGCTTCCGCCCGCCGCGTCCCACGCGCTTCCGGCTGCCGGGCCCCAACGGCGCGGCCACCATCGACATGATGCTGTACGACATGCAGCTCAACAATCAGATCAGCGCCCACGACCGGAAGATCGCCCAGAAGCTGGCGCGCGTGCTCTCCGGTGGTGACACCAGCCCGTCCGTGCTGGTGACCGAGGAGAAGCTGCTGGAGCTGGAGATGGAAGCGTTCCTGAGCCTCATCGGCGAGGAGAAGACCCAGGACCGCATGATGTTCATGCTCGAGAAGGGCAAGCCGCTGCGCAACTAGCGCGAGGCGTTTACCCAATGGTTTTCCAGACGCGAATTCCGAAGCACGCCCGGACGCTGTCCGGGCAGGGAGACATCTAAAATGTCCGGACGAGTCGTGATTGCCAGCGCGGTGCGCACCCCCTTCACCCGCGCCCACAAGGGAGAGTTCAAGGACACGCGGCCGGATACGCTCGCGGCCCTTGCCATCAAGGAGGCCGTCGCCCAGGTCCCCGGCTTGAAGCCGGCGGACGTGGAGGACGTCATCATGGGCTGTGCCATGCCGGAGGCGGAGCAGGGCATGAACGTGGCCCGCAACGCGAGCCTGCTCGCCGGCCTGCCGGACACCGTTCCGGGCCTGACCATCAACCGCTTCTGTTCCTCCGGCGTGCAGTCCGTGGCGCAGGCGGCGCAGGGCATCAAGTCCGGAATGCTCCAGGTGGCCGTGGCCGGTGGCACCGAGTCCATGACCATGGTGCCCATGGGCGGCAACAAGGTCTCCGCCAACCCGGAGATCATGCAGAAGCTGCCGGAGGTCTACACCTCCATGGGCGCGACGGCGGAGAACATCGCCTCCCGCTACAACGTCACCCGTGAGGACGCGGACAAGTTCGCCGCCGAGTCCCAGCGCCGCGCGGCCACGGCCCGCGAGCAGGGGAAGTTCAAGGAGGAGATCTTCCCCGTCACCACCACCATGTTCGACGAGGACGGCACCCAGAAGCAGGTGACCGTCTCGGTGGACACCATCCTGCGCCCGGAGACGACGGTGGAGGGCCTGGCCAAGCTGCGCCCGGCCTTCAACGCCAAGGGCGTGGTGACGGCGGGCAACGCGTCTCCGCTGACGGACGGCGCGGCGGCCGCGGTGGTGATGAGCGAGGAGAAGGCGAAGGAGCTCAACGTCAAGCCGCTGGGCTACTTCGTGGACTACGTGGTCGCCGGCGTGCCGCCCGAAATCATGGGCGTGGGCCCGGTGCCCGCCATCCGCAAGCTGCTGGAGCGCAACAAGCTGAAGGTGGAAGACATCAGCGTGTTCGAGCTCAACGAGGCCTTCGCGGCGCAGGCGCTGCACTGCATCCGTGAGCTGGGCATCCCCCAGGACAAGGTGAACCCGAACGGCGGCGCCATCGCCCTGGGCCACCCGCTGGGCGTGTCCGGTGCGCGCATGGTGGCCACCATCCTGCGCGAGCTGAAGCGCCGGGACGGCCGCTACGGCGTGGTGAGCATGTGCATCGGCGGCGGCATGGGTGCCGCGGCGCTGGTGGAGCTGGCGAAGTAATCCGCTTCCGCTTCGCGCCCCCTGGTGGCTTCAAGGGGGCGCGAGGTGGCTGTCAGGAGGCCGGGGCGTCCGGGTCGTTCACCGGGACGCCCGCCAGGCGCAAGACCCGCAGCGCGTTGGTGGTGTCCACCACCCCCTGCCGGAGCCGGTAGTCGAACACCATCTTCCCGTCCTCCAGGTGGTCGCGGAAGTGGACGTTCACCACGTGCGAGCCCGGCTCGTCCGCCAGCACCGCCAGCGACAAGTCGTGCGTCGTCACCGCGCCACACGCGCCGGAGGCGAGCAGGAGCCGCAGCACCTCGCGTGAGGCAATCTGCCGTTCGCGGGTGTTGGTGCCCAGCAGGATTTCGTCCAGCAGGAAGAGCGCCTGGCCCTTCGCGGCAGCCGCCGCGTCCAGCACCATCTTCAGCCGCAGCACCTCCGCGTGGAAGTACGACACGCCGCGCTCCAGCGAGTCCTTCACGCGCATGCTGGTGAGCACCTGCACTGGAGACAGCCGGAACGACGCCGCGGACACCGGCGCGCCCGCCAGCGCCAGCACCACGTTCGCGCCCAGCGCGCGCATCAGCGTCGTCTTGCCGCTCATGTTGGAGCCGGTAATCAGCAGCGCGTGACGCGGGCCGGGCAGGGACACGTCGTTGGGGACGGGCGCGTCCAGCAGCGGGTGTCCCAGCGCGGTGGCCTCCACGCTCGGGCCCTGGGCGTGCAGCTCGGGCCAGGTGAAGGCAGGGCGGTCATGGGCCAGGCCTCCCAGGCAGCAGAGGGCCTCCAGCTCCGCGAGTCCCTCGAACCACTGGCGCACGTCGCGGCCGTGGGCGGCGCGCCAGTTCTCCAGCGCGAAGAGGGCGTGGATGTCCCAGAGCGTGACCCAGTGGACCAGGGGGTGGAACTGGTGCCGCTTGAACTCGATGAGCGAGAACAGCCGGCTGAAGCGCTGGAACAGCACGGACACCGCCGGGCCGCTCTGCGCCCTCAGGCCGGACTGGAGCTGCTTGAGGCGTGGATGCTCGAAGGTCTGCTTCTCCACGCGCTCGAAGATGGAGGCGTAGCGCACGAAGCCGCGCTCGCCGCGCTCCACGGCTTCGTCCATCTGCCGCAGCGTGCGGCGCGTGGCCACGGCGATGCCCAGCTGTGCGAGCAGCCCCACCCAGACGGTGCTGTCTGGAATCACGCCAACAGTGCCCAGGATGAAGAGGGTGAGCGTTATCAGGGGCAGCACGATGGCCAGGGGCCGTGCCCAGCGGATGGCGTCCAGCGAGGGCCCGGCTTCCGCCCACTGGATGAAGAGGGCCGGGTCCGCCTTGTCCTTCGCCACCACGCGAGCGTCCACGCAGAGGTCCTGGCGGAAGTCCACGCTCGGGGCCAGCTCGCGCGCGGCGCCCTGCCGGGTCACCACCGTCTCCGCGGTGGCGGGGGAGGACAGCCACGCGGCCAGCCGCTCCTCACCCGCGCGCGTCGCCGTCTCGTTGATGAGCTGGAAGAGGCTGCCCTGGCCAAAGACATCCAGGTCCGTGGCGTAGAGGTGGTTGGGGGAGAGGAACCGCTCCCCCGTGTCCGAGAAGGAATGCCAGCCGCCCTCCAGCCTCGCCAGGCCGCGCTCGTTGAGCAGGACGAAGAGGCGCGCGCGCTGCTCCTTGAGGAACACCTGGTGGTGCAGCACCGCCAGCACGCCGTAGACGGCGAGCGCCCCGGCCGCCGCCCACCACCAGGGCTTGGGCAGCCGGCCCATCAGTGTCAGCGCTGCGATGACCAGCGCCGCCACGAAGGCCACGGTGCGCAGGTTGGCGTACCGCGCGCTGACGCGGTCCAACTCCGTCAGGTCCGCCTGGGCGGCGGCGCGGCGGTCGGTGTACGTGCGATGCGGGCTCTGGGACTCGGTCGGGGCGGGCACGATGGTCGCGCATGCTGTGCGGCCCCCCGTCCGAGGGCAAGCGCTCAACGCGTCCCGTCACGCTTCGATGCCAGTCGAGGACAGCCGTTGGACGGGGGCACGATGCGCGGGGGCCTGGACCCGGCTTCCAGCGTCGAGCGGGCTCGCGGTTGACTCCCAAGGGGCCTCCGGGATTTGAATGCGGCCCATGAGGGACGGTCGGGCCGGCCGTGCCTCATCGAGGGGGCTCACCCCATGTCGTTACCCAAGGTCGTACTGGGCGGAGGGCTCCTCATGGGCCTGCTCGCCGCGCCTCCCGCCGAGGCCCGCTTCGGCAAGCGCTCGGACTCCACCGAATCGTCGAAGCCCGTCCATGAGGCGACCGCCATCGGTTCGGACCGGGACGACGATTCGAAGAAGGACGACGAGAACAAGAACCGTTCGTCCAAGAGCAAGAGGACCACGGTGTCCTCCACGGACGACAGCTACGAGTACAACTCAAGCGCGTCCAGCGATGCCGCCTCCTTCATCCTGGGCGCCATCTTCGAGCTGCTGTTCCGGGGCATGGGGGAGGCCATCGCCAACACGGGCACCCACCACGGCCACGAGAGTGTGGCTCCAGACGCGCCGCCCCAGCGCAACTCGCTGCGGCACGCCGTGCCGTTCTCCTTCCGCGCGGGCCTGCTGGTGTCACCCCTCAGGGGCGGCACCGGCTTGGACTTCGACCTCGGCTGGGAGGCCCAGCGCTTCGGCATGGACCTGCGGATGTCGCGGCTGACGGGGACGTGGGACACCTCGGCGTACCGCGACACGCGCACCCTGGGGGAGATGCACGTGACGTACTCCCCCCTCGTCCGGGAGGAGCTCCGCCTGCGCATGGAAGCAGGCGTCTCCACCCTGGATGCCCCCGGGCGCGTCTACGTGGCCCCCAGCCTGGGCATGTCCGTGGAGGCGTGCCTGCTGGGCCCCCTGGACGTGGAGGGGCGCCTGCAGATGACGCCCGGGCCCTACCAGCAACTGGACGCGCGCGGAGGGCTCGCGCTGCACCTGGGCAGCCTCATGCTGCGCGGCGGGGTGCGCTACCTCGCGCTGGACTCCGAGGTGGCCCCGCTGGGGCTGCCTCTCGGCTTCACCCCCGAGCTCGGCCTGGGCTTCATGTTCTGAACAGCGCCGTGCGCTGAAAACACCACGGGCCCGGCCGCGGATGCTCTCGCGGTCAGGCCCGTTGGACGTCACGGTCCCCTTGAAGGGACGTGTGGATTACTTCTCCTTGGAGGCCAGCTTGCGCAGGGCCTTCTGGTCACGCACGCAGAGGATGCGGCCGACGTTGCCGAGCACGCCCTCGCGCTTCATCTCGTTGATGAGCGTGGACACGAAGGAGCGCGAGGCGCCCACCAGGTCCGCCAGGTCCTGCTGGGTAATCCCGCGCAGGTCCGTCTCACCGCCGTGCGGGCAGCGCTCGCCGTGCGCCTCCACCAGCGTGAGCAGGGTGTCCGCCAGCCGGGCCGGAACCTCCTTGAAGGTCAGGCCCAGGACGCGCTTGCGCAGCGAGCGCACGCGGTCCGCGTAGGCGCGCACCACGTCCACCGCCAGGGCCGGACGGGCCTCCAGCTGGGCGCGGAAGTCACGGCCCTCGATGCTCCACACCTCGGCCTCGCCCGCCGCCACGGCCATCTCCTCGATGGGCGTGCCTTCCGGGCGGAACAGCTCGCCGAACAGGTCGCCCGGGCGCAGGATGGACACCACCGAGCGGGTGCTGTTCTTGCCAATGCGCATCAGGCGCACGCGGCCGGACTTCAGCAGGTACACGCGGTCAGACGTGTCGCCGGGGCGGTAGATGGTCGAGTTGTGCGGGAAGGACTCGACCTTGAAGTACCCCTTGAAGTCGATGGCCTCCTGGCCGGGGACCAGCTTGTTCGCGGTCACCATCATGCCGGACGACGTCGCCTGCAGCGGCGCCACGACGTTGGAACCGATGGGGCCGAGGGGGCGGTTGAAGCCGTGCATGGGAGTCTCCTGGGAAGACGGAAAGGGATGGGGAAGGTTGGTCGCTGCTGCTGCGGACGGACCTTGCCCTTTCCAAGAGGCGTGCCATGAGCACTTGAACTATTCCCAGGGGAACAGTTCGAGGAATGCCGGGTACTTAGCGCTACACCCCGGTTTGGCACCCCCCACTGTGTCCAAAACCTGAAACAGAACGTTCAAACAGTCTGATCACTTTGAACGAAACGTTAAATGGGGACACCGGTTTGTCGGGGCTGGGACACTGTCAGGAAGCATCCTTCACCGGATAAGGGTGCACCTGTGGACCCTGCCCCTGTGCAAGACCGAACTTTTGAAGCTTTCGTTCAAGCGTTGGACGGCTGATGCCCAGGATCTGACACGTGCGTCCCTTGTGGCCCTTGGTGACGGCCATGGCCCGGGCAATGAGCTGCCGTTCGGCCTCTTCCAGGGTGGGGATGAGGCTCACGTCGTCCACGGCGGGGGCCGCGAACATGCTGCCCGCGGCGCCGGGGGCGCGGTGGGGGTCCATGGGG
>NZ_RAWQ01000026.1:0-66167 GCF_003668965.1 Corallococcus sp. AB030 | reverse complement strand
TCCTCACCAGGCCCGCCCCCGCGCCACCGCCCCACAGCCGCAGCCGCACAGGAGCCCCCACCTCCAGGGTGAAGACGCCTCGCCTCCTCACCAACCCACGAGGCTCCAGTTGGACGAAGCCCTCATCCTCGCCCGCGCCCCTTCGAGGCAGCAGCGTCAGCGACGTGGCCTCCATTCGCAGCCAGTGGGCCCACCGCGCGTCTTCGCCAGCGGTTGCCGGTGACGCGGGTTCCTCCTCGGAAGGCGCCGCTCCCGCTTCCCCACCGGCAGCCTCGGCCTGAAGGGCCTCCTCCAGCCTGCGCACGGCGGCATCGAAGGCCTCTGGGGCGACGGACTCCTGCGCCCCTCCTGCCCCGGGCAACAGCAGCAGCAAGACGACAGCCCAACTCCAATGCATGCCCATCGAGCCCTCCGTGGCAGACCCCAGCAGGGGCGCTCAGGACAGAGGTTCGTTGTTCGGTCCGACAAGGCGGAGGACCGGGTGGGGCATTGCACTGAAAAGTCACATACGACCCGGCCCGCCGGGGAATGGACAGACGTGCCACGCCACGCATCGGATGGCGCGCTGCGGGCGCTGGCGAAAGGACCGGAGCCCTTCCTCTACAAGGACCGCGACCACGGCGTCCGCCCGGAGGAGACCTTCATGCACCCATGGCTCCGCCGCCTCTGCCGGTGAGCCCCGCCCGGGTGACACCTTGAGCGGAATACGGCGTAGACTCGACGCGAAATGACGACGTCGAGCGGTGGCGCTGGGGCGGTGCGGTCGCACCTTATCGATGCACTGGAAGCGGAGCTCGTGGGGCCCTTCCGCAAACCTCCGGGAGCCGCGGTGTCGGACGCGACCGAGGTGCTCCGCGTCTCTCCGTCGCGCTGGTACCTCACGGGCTTCCTCGTCCCGCTGGACCAGGGGGAAATCGAGGACGAGCCCGACGAAGAGGACGACGAGCTGGGGGCGGGCGACGACGTGGACGACGAGGAGGCGTCCAAGGCGGACCCGACCGTCAAGAAGGTGCGCCACCTGCCGGCCTCCATGGGGCTGACGGTTTTCACCCCGCCCGCGACCCGGCAGCTCACGGCGCACGTCTGCTGGGCGGACTACCAGCAGATCGAGGTGGGGGACCGCAAGCACTGGAGCCGCAAGTTCTTCCAGCGCACCCTCCCCGTGCCCATGGACGACGCGGCGCTTCGCCTGGGGGTGGAGGTCCCGGACAGCCAGGGCCTGCGGCTGGAAGGCCGCGTGGAGAAGACCCCTGACGGGAACCTCGCCGCCGCCGTCTTCCTCGTGAACGCGCGCCAGGCCGCGCCCACCAGCAACGCGCGCGACACGGCCTATGTCTTCCAGACCCACCTCGCGCTGGAGTGCGACGAGGGCTTCATCGGCCGTCAGGATTCAAGCGACGAAGAGAGCCCGGATCGCGATGACCGCGTGAACGACCTCCAGTTCCGCGACCAGCGGGAGTGGGCGGTGGGCCACGGCGTGTCCGTGCGCGTGGACGCGGCCCTGCCCGTGCGGCGCGTGGAGACGGACTGGCTGCCGCGCGTCGAGGTGCTGCCGGTGGAGGCCCGCAAGCTGACCGACGACATCGTGGGGATGGAGCAGCTCGCCACGCTCGCGACCCCCACGGAGGCGGAGGTGGCGCTGCTCCCCCTGGTAGAGGCCTACCGGACATGGATCGGAGAACAGGCCTCCATCGACGTGGGCAGCATCCACCGGCAGGAGACGCGGGATGACCTCGTGCGCCGCGCGTACCTCGCGGCCACCCGCATCGAGGAAGGCATCCGGTTGCTGGTGCGCGAGCCGCTCGCCTTCGACGCCTTCCGCTGGATGAACAGCGTGATGGCGCAGGCCGAGCGCAAGGCACGACCGGACCGCGCCCCCGGGTGGCGCCTCTTCCAGTTGGCCTTCATCCTGCTGAACCTCCCGTCCGTGGAGGACGAGGCGCACGCCGACCGCGAGCAGGTGGAGCTCATCTTCTTCCCGACCGGCGGCGGCAAGACGCAGGCCTACCTGGGCCTCATCGCCTTCACGCTGCTGCTGCGCCGCCTGCGCGGGCAGTCGCGCGACGACAAGGGCCTGGGGGTGGCGGTGCTGCTGCGCTACACGCTGCGGCTGCTCACGCTCGACCAGCTCGGCCGCGCCGCGACGCTCATCTGCGCGCTGGACGTGCTGCGCCAGCAGGAGCCGAAGCGGCTGGGGGACGTCCGCTTCTCCATTGGCCTGTGGGTCGGCCGCTCCGCCACGGCCAACACGCTGGAGCAGGTCGCAACCCAGCTCACCGAGTACAAGAACGACAACAGTGCCCGGGCCCAGTCGCCCTTCCCGCTCGCGACCTGCCCCTGGTGCGGCGCCGACTTCGAACGGGACTGCTTCATCCTGCGGCCGTCCAGGACGAAGCCCGACGAGGTGCTGGTCGGCTGCGCGAACATCGAGTGCGCCTTCAACCTGGGCCGCAACCCGGAAGGGCTGCCGGTGCTCTTCGTGGACGAGCAGATCTACCGGGAGCTGCCGTGCTTCCTCGTCGCGACCGTGGACAAGTTCGCGCTGCTGCCCTGGCGGGGTGAGACGGGCCTCCTCTTCGGCCGGGCCCTGGGCCGCACCGGCAAACGCTTCGTGGGGCCCTGCGACGCCGCGCCCGCGCAAAGAGCGGCCCTCGTGAAGCTGCCAGGGGGGCTGCGGCCTCCGGAGCTCATCGTGCAGGACGAGTTGCACCTCATCTCCGGCCCCCTGGGCTCCATGGTGGGGCTCTACGAGGGGGCGGTGCTGACGCTGGCGCCCCGGGCCAAGCTGGTGGCCTCCACCGCGACGGTGCGCCGCTCCGAGCAGCAGGTGGGCCGCCTCTATGGGCGGACCGTGGCGCTCTTCCCGCCGCCCGGCGTGAACGCCTCGGAGACGTTCTTCGCCTCCGTGGGCAAGAAGGGCGCGCGCCAGTACCTGGGGGTCTGCGCGCCAGGCCGGGCCATGAAGGCCACCCTCCTGCGCGTCTACGTCAGCGTGCTCGCCGCCGCCGCATGGGGCGAGCAACGCCATGGCAAGGCGGATGCCGATCCGTACCTGACGCTCGTGGGCTACTTCAACAGCCTGCGCGAGCTGGGCGGCATGCGCCGGCTCGTCGAGGACGAGGTGCGGCGGCAGGTGATGAGCCGGGTCCAGCGCCGGCCGGAGGACTTCGGCAAGGAGGCCCCCCACCCCTGGTACGAGGGGCGGGCCCTCCGCGGTGAGCCCGTCGAGCTGACCAGCCGGGAGAAGACCGCGGACATCAAGGCCGCGAAGAACCGGCTGGACCTCGCGCACGGCGAGCCCCAGGGCATCGACGTCGTGCTCGCCAGCAACATGATCTCCGTGGGCGTGGACATCGACCGGTTGGGGCTCATGGTGGTGGCCGGACAGCCCAAGACGACCAGCGAGTACATCCAGGCGTCCAGCCGGGTGGGCCGCAACGCGGACAAGCCAGGTCTCGTGGTGACGTGTCTCAACGCCGCCCGGCCGCGTGACCGCAGCCACTACGAGCGCTTCGGGAACTACCACGAGTCGTTCTACCGCGCCGTCGAGGCCACCTCGGTGACGCCCTTCTCCGCGCCCGCGCTCGACCGCGGGCTCGCGGGCGTGGTGGTGGCGCTGGGCCGGCTGCTGAACACCGCCATGACCGCCCCGCTCGAATGGAAGTCACTCCAGGCGCACCGGAGCGACCTGGAGGCGAAGCTGGAGGAGTTCGCGAAGCGCGCCGGACGGAACCTGCCCAAGGAGGAGTCCGAGCGCGCCAGCGGCATCGTGATGCAGCGCGCACGCAGCCTGCTGGATTCGTGGCACACCCTCATTGAGCAGGCGAAGAAGGACGCCGCCCAGCGCGCGTACTCACGCCTGGACCCGGAAGGGAAGGGCTACCGGGCGCTGCTGCGCACCGCGCTGGACAGCCCTGACGACGGCCCCACGCAGGACGAGCTCAAGTTCGAGGCGCCCCTGTCCATGCGCGACGTGGAACCCGCCGTGCACCTGTGGATCCAGCGGCAGCCGCTCGGCGGCTACCGGTCCCCGAAGGCAGCGAAGGAGGAGGTGGCGGATGGCGAACCCTAGGAAGTGGTCGAAGGCCCGGTCGACGAAGCCCCCGAACGGCCGCATCCGCCAGAGCCAGGTGGTGTCCACCTTCGGTCCTGGCAGCATGCTGGACCTGGTGGATGACGCCGTGCTGGTGGGCGGGCTGGACTTCTGGCGGCTCAAGGGAAGCGGGGAGATCGTCAACGAACCGCGCCTCCTGGAGATCGTGGAGCCGCTCTTCCAGCGCAACAAGTGGCCGCTCAGCAAGGAGGCCCCCTTCCGAAAGCCGCCCGCGGGTGATGAACGGGAGGCGTCGGAGGGCTGCGGCATCCAGGTGTATGAGTTCCCGCGCTGGTTCGTCTGTCAGAACCCCCGGTGCCGGGCCATGGTCAAGGCCAACAGCCTGGAGCGGGTGAACCAGACGTACCGTCACCGGTGCCCGGGCGTGGAGTCGAAGCCGGAGCGTTGCGTGCCCGTGCGCTTCGTCGCGGCCTGCCGGCGCGGTCACCTCGCGGACATCGACTGGCCCTGGTGGATGCACGAGCATGCGCCCTGCGACGCGCCCCAACTGAAGCTGGAGGAAGGCGTCTCCGCGGACTTCAACGACATCCAGGTGTCTTGCACGACGTGCGGCAAGCGGCGGCGTCTGGTGGACATGACCGTGAAGGACCAGCAGCACCGCTGCGGGGGTGAACGGCCCTGGCTGGGTCTTGAGGCGAAGGAGCGCTGCGAGGAGAAACAGCGGCTGCTGATCCGCACCGCCAGCAACGGCTACTTCGCGCAGACCACGAGCGCCATCACCATCCCCGAACCGGAGTCGCTCCGGCGCAAGGTCCAGTCCGTCTGGAATGTGCTGCAGGTGGCCACCGCGGAGATGCTCCCCGCCTTCCGCAACATTCCCAACGTGAAGGAGGCCCTGGGCGACGCCACGACCGAGGAGGTCCTCGACGCCATCACAGCGGAGAAGGAGAACAGGCCCCCGGTGGTGCCGGAGATCCGGACCGCCGAGTGGCTCCAATTCCTCTCACAGCCGGAGGAGAAGCCCGGCGAGATGCCGAGGGACCGCGCCGAACTCTTCTGGGCCCGGCGCATCGCACGACCCAAGGGGCTGCCGTCCCAGGTCGAGCGCGTGGTGCTGGCAAGGCGGCTCCGCGAGGTGCAGGCGCAGGTCGGCTTCACCCGCCTGGAGCCGCTGACCAAGGACCTCCAGGGCCGCTACGACCTGGAGGTGGAACTCGCGCCCCTGTCGTTGCACCGGGACTGGGTGCCCGTCACGGAGATGCAGGGAGAGGGCGTGCTGTTGGTGCTCAGCGAAGAGCAGGTGCACCAATGGGAGCTCTCCGAACCCGTGCTGCAACGCACCCAGGTGCTGTTCAAGGCATGGGAGCGTTGGCAGAAGCATTCCAGGTCGAAGCTCCCCTTCCCGGGCGTCCGGCTCTACCTGCTCCACTCCTTGGCGCACCTTCTGATGACGGAGGTGGCGCTGGAGTGTGGCTATCCCGCCAGCTCCATCCGCGAACGGCTGTATTGCGCGCCGCATGACGCGGCCGTTCCCATGGCGGGCATCCTGTTGATGACGGGCACCACGGGCACGGAGGGGACCCTGGGAGGGCTGGTGGAGGAAGGCCGCCGCCTCGGGCGGCACGTCGCGCGGGCGTGGAAGGCGGCCCGCCTGTGCTCCAATGATCCGGTCTGCGCACACCACGACCCGGCGGGCCGCGACGACCGGAACCTGGAGGGGGCCGCCTGCCATGGCTGCCTCTTCGTTCCCGAGTGCTCCTGCGAGCGCTTCAACCAGTACCTCGACCGGGCCCTCGTCGTGCCCACGCTGGGCCACGAGGACGTCGCCTTCCTGAAGGAGCCATGAACCTGAGCCGCGTTTCGACACCCGACCTGGAGCGGCTCCAGGCGGCGCTCGCGGGCCACCGGCTCTCGTTTCCCCTGTCGCGCCTGGGAATCCAGGGCGAGGGGTTGGAGCTGCTCGCGGACGAAGCGCTGGCGTTGAATGCGCTCGGGCGCGACGCGGCCCTCGCCGTGCTGGACGCGGTCCTCGCCGAGCGGCGCAATGGCACTCGGCGACCCGAACTGGTCTGGACGGGCCCGGAGTCCCGCTGGAGCGGAGCCCGGGACACCGCCGTGGTGCTGGCCGACCTGTTCCGCGGGGCCACGACCACCGTCCTGCTGGCGGGGTTCGCGTTCGACCACGCGGCGGACGTGCTGAGGCCTCTTCACGAAGCCATGCAGCGGGGTGTGAGCTGCCGACTCTTCGCCGACGCCCCTGTCGCCACCGGGTTCCTGCGGGAGCACTGGCCGTTTGGCCCGCCCTTCCCGGAGCGATACGGCTTCGCGCCCGCGAAGGGCGTCTTCGCCAGCCTGCATGCGAAGTGCGTCGTGGTGGACGGGCGCCGGGTCTTCGTCACGTCCGCGAACTTCACCGACCGCGGTCAGACGCGAAACGTCGAAGTGGGCGTGCTGCTCGACGATGCCCATCTGGCCGCGGTGCTGGAAGCCCAATTCTTCACGGGTGGATGGTTCACCCGGGTTTCTTGAAGGGCGCCCCTTCAGCTCGGGGTGCTCGAAACGTCCGTCGGCGTCGCGGCCTGCGTCTCCGTGTGACGGGGCAGCCAGACGTTCCCTCAAGCGGGGGCAGAGCCAAAGCCGGAAGAGGCGAGTGAGACGCCTGAGGCAGCGGCGAGGCAGGAGCCGGCCCAGGAGCGCACGCCGCGGCGGGATGGGGTCGGACTGCTGCCCAGGAGCTTCGTGCGACGTGTTCGCATGCTGCAGGTGTGGAGGCAGGCATAAGAGTGCTGGCGTATCTGAAGGCTCGCGGTGGGGTGCGTGCCATCCTGGAGCTCCTGGGACTGCCCACGCAGCCTGGGAGGCTGGCCCCGGCGCGGGGGCCACTCCAGACCTCGCGGTGTTGAGTCATCAGCAGCAGTAGCCCATCGCCTGCCGCCTTCTCTTGGGAGGGCGGCTTCTGTTGCGCCTACCAGGTGACGGGCAGCTCGTGCACGCCGAGCAGGTTCTCATCCTTCTTGAAGCGGATCTCCTCCGGCGGCACGGCCAGCCGCAGCGTGGGGATGCGCTGGAAGAGCGTCTTGAAGACCACCTCGAACTCGATGAGCGACAGCGCCCGCCCCGTGCACAGGTGGATGCCATGGCCGAAGGCGAAGTGACGGTGCACCTCGCGTTGGAGGTCCAGCCGGTCCGGATCCTCGAAGACCGTCTCGTCGCGGTTGGCTGAATCCGGCTGGGCGAGGATGCCTTCACCGGCGCGGATGAGCTGGCCTCCAATGGTGACGTCCACCGTGGCCACGCGTTGCCGGCCCAGGTGCGAGACGTTGACGAAGCGCAGGAGCTCGTGGACGGCCGCGGTGATGGCCGCCGGGTCCTCCATCGCGCGGAACCTGGCCAGCTGCGCCGGGTCGAGCAGCAGCGCCAGCGTGCCCAGGCCGAACATGTACGCGGGCGGCCCCTGGCCCGCGTGCGGATCCACGCGGCGTCAGTCGCGCCGCCGGCCTGCCGTCTTGAAGTCGGACACGGTGGCCGTGGCAATCCCAGGCGCTCTTCGGCTAGGGTGTTCCCCGTCCCGGGAGCCCATGAGATGTCTTTGAAATCACGTTCGCTGTCTGCCTTTCTCGCTTCTTGGTGTCTGTTCATGGGCTCGGGGTGCGAGTCCACTCCGGATGAGCAGCCTCCCCTGTCGGACGCGGGCCCGAGCGTGGATGCGGGAGGCGACGCGGGTCTGGATGCCGGTGTGGACGCGGGGTCGGGTGCGGACGCGGGCCTGGATGCCGGTGTGGACGCGGGGGCCGATGCGGGCCCGGACGACGGGCCCGAGGAGCCCCCGCCGCCGGGCGTTCCGGAGGGCCACACGTTCCTGCGCCCGTCCGCGACGCGCGTTCGCACCGTGGCGTGGACGGACCCCCAGGTCACTCTCCGCTTCGCCTTCCTGGGACAGGTCGGGCGCCACTACGACTTCCTCATCGAGGAGTACCAGCGGTGGATCATCATGACGTTGAAGGACCCGTCCGGAGCCGTCCTCGAACGCCGGGAAGGCTTCTCCGGGGCTCTCCCCGTGACCACGCACTGGTCGGGGTTCACCCAGGAGGGCTTCTACACGCTGGAGGTCTCGACGGAGCCGTTCGAGTTCCCCCGGAACCTTGTCTTCCGCTTCGTGGATCAGGGGCCGGACGCTCACGGTGACCTGCTCACCACGGCATACCCCTGGCTCCCCTCGGAGCAGCCCCTGATGGGGCAGGGGGAGCACCCGGGGGAGCGCGACGTGTTCTCGTTCTCCACCGTGGCGGGCCACGTCTATTCGATGGACTGCGACTTCGCGCACCAGGGCTGGTGGCTGTCCTTCTTTGATCCGGTCCTGAGCTACGCCGTCAGCGAGGTGAGCGGCGCGAACTTCACGGAGCTGCAGGCCTCCACGGCCTTCAAGGCCCCAGCGGAGCGGTTCCTCGCCATGGTCCGGGCCAACAACTCCCTGGTGGCCCCGTCCCCTTCCGCCTACCAGTGCCGGCTGAAGGACGAAGGAGCGGAGGACCACGGTGAGCGCATGGAGACCGCGACCGCGCTCGCCGAGGGGACGACCTCCGTCGCGGGGCGGCTCGACTTCCGTACGGACTTCGACGTCTTCGCCCTGAGCGTCCAGCCCGGACACCACTACCGCGCGACCTGCGAACCCAGCGCCACGCCGCCCGACTGTCGGGTCCTCGCGGCGGCGCCGGGCGACGATTTCGACGGGTTCGACGACATCGTCCTGGCCTTCAAGCCGGCCGGGACCTCCCACTACGTGGGGGTGCAGGGGGACCGGGTCCTGCGAGCGCGGTGGACGTCCGCCCCCTACACGCTCCGGTTCGAGGACCTGGGCCTGGACGACCACGGCGACACGCGGCAGACCGCGACGCCGCTGACCGGACCGTCGCAGACCGTCACCGTGCACATCTCTGATTTCATCGACGCGGACTACCTCTCCTTCCAGGCCGTCGCCAACGGGCGCTATCGCCTCAGCGGCGACTGGAGGGACACGTCGACCGGGGAGCAGCTGTTCTCAACGCTCTACGATGCGCAGGGGCGCTCCATCCGGGCACCCGGGCAGCACGTCGGCTCGCGCTGGGTGAAGGAGTTCACCCTGCCCACGGCGGGGACCTACTACTTCGCGATGACCGCCTATCTGCGAGAGAACCTCGTCGACCACACGGTCCTCTTCGAGGTCCTGGACCCCTGACATGCCCATTCCAGGAGCCCCTGTCATGAACGTGAAGCAGCGGTGGCGGTCCATCTTCCTCCTGTCCGGCGGGCTCATCCTCGGTGCGGGATGCAATTCCACGCCGGAGCCTCCGCCGCTCGTGCTCGACGCCGGCACGGACGCGGGGGCGGATGCGGGCGTGGACGCCGGTCCGGACGCGGGGAGTGAGCCGGAGCCGGACGCGGGGAACGTCGCCTGCGCGGACGACGGGCCGGTCGGGGACCCGGGGGACGCGGGCGTGCCGGATGGCGCCACGCTGCTGACGCCCTCGGACGAAGTGCACACCATCACCTGGCCGCCCGGAGGGGGCGTGCCGGTGCACTTCGCCTTCGTCGCCCGGGGATGTCGGCACTACGACCTCACGGTGGAGCCGGGGAGCCTGGGCTACTCGGTGGTCCTGCGGGATGCCGCGGGCACGCGGCTCGACTCCGCCGACCAGTACAGCGACAGCACCAGCTATCCCCCCAGCCCGCGGCATTGGTCCGGGCTGGAGCGCGGCGCCATGCACACGTTCTATCTGCTCCCGCTCAACAGCCACCCCCGCGTGCCGTTCCAGTTCCGCCTGGTGGACCGCGGGGCGGACGACCACGGGGACCTGCTCCTCCGGGCGACGCCTTGGACGCCGTCGGAGAAGCCCTTCACGGGCTACGGCGAGCACTGGCGCGAGAGGGATCTGCTGTCGTTCGAGACCACCGTGGACCACGTCTACGCGCTCGGCTGCGCCTTCCCGAACACCTCCTGGGAGCTGCGGTTCCTCAACGGCCAGGAGAAGTCCCAAGGCGTCGCGTATGACGTCAACGACCGGGAGACCGAAGGCGAAGCCCGCATCAAATCCCTGGGGGGCACCTACTATGCCTCCATCCAGGCCAACTCCGTCTTCGAGCCGTCCCGCCCCTACACCTGCGTGCTGAACGACCTGGGACGGGAGGACCACGGGGACACTCCGGAAGCGGCCACCCCGGTCCCGGCGGGCACCGCGTCCGTGCAGGGGAAGATCGAGGTGCTCGGAGACCGGGACGTCTTCGCCCTCTCCGTCCAGCCCGGGCACCACTACCGGGTGTCCTCCGCCCTCAGGGGACAGAGCCAGGGCAGGATCCAGGACGCGGCGCCGGGGGGCCCTTTCGGCACCCATCCCGCTTCCGCGGGCATCCCCGCCTCGACGTCCTTCAAGGCGTCCCAGGAGACGCACTACGTGGAGATGACGGGCACGCCCGCGCTTGAAGCGAAGTACGTGACGGGGAACTACACGCTCCAGGTGGAAGACCAGGGCCTGGACGACCACGGGGACACCCTGGACACGGCGACGCCCATCCCGGACGGTCCCCAGACGCTGTCCTTCCGGATCGCCAACGTCATCGACCACGACGTCTACACGTTCCAAGCCATCGCCGGACGTCGCTACCAGCTCGACTGCCCCTGGAAGGTGTCGGGCGCGAAGCACCGGCCGGCTGTGGGCTTCCGCGACGCGAAGGGGGCGGTCCAGGCGTTCACCCTGGAGGAGCAGGAGGACGTGCGCTGGCGGGCTGTCTTCACCGCGCCCCAAAGCGCCACCTACGCGCTCGAGTTCTGGTCAGACTTCATCGCGTCGCCGGGGACGGTGCTGGGAGACATGGACTGTCGCTTCGAGGCCCTGGCCCCCTGATGCGCCTACCAGGTGACGGGCAGTTCGTGCACGCCGAGCAGGTTCTCATCCTTCTTGAAGCGGATCTCCTCCGGTGGCACGGCCAGCCGCAGCGTGGGGATGCGCTGGAAGAGCGTCTTGAAGACCACCTCGAACTCGATGAGCGACAGCGCCCGCCCCGTGCACAGGTGGATGCCATGGCCGAAGGCGAAGTGACGGTGCACCTCGCGTTGGAGGTCCAGCCGGTCCGGATCCTCGAAGACCGTCTCGTCGCGGTTGGCTGAATCCGGCTGGGCGAGGATGCCTTCACCGGCGCGGATGAGCTGGCCTCCAATGGTGACGTCCACCGTGGCCACGCGTTGCCGGCCCAGGTGCGAGACGTTGACGAAGCGCAGGAGCTCCTGGACGGCCGCGGTGATGGCCGCCGGGTCCTCCATCGCGCGGAACCTGGCCAGCTGCTCCGGGTCGAGCAGCAGCGCCAGCGTGCCCAGGCCAAACATGTACGCGGGCGGCCCGTGGCCCGCGTAGAACAGCGCATGGAACATGGCGGCGGCATCCGGGGCGCTCAGCTTGCCCGTCGCCACCTGCTCGGACACGACGCGACCGATGAGCGTGTCCGTGGGCTCACGCAGGTTCGCCTCCACCAGCGCCAGGAAGACCTCATCCAGTCCGGCCAGCGCCGCCGTCGCCTCCTCGCGTGACGAGGCCCGGGAGCCGATGGTCCGACTGAGGACGTGCAGGCGCTCCGCGCCGTCATGGGGCACCCCGAGCAGGTCGCAGATGACGCGGATGGCGACGGGCAGCGCGAACGCGGCCATCAGGTCCACCGGATGCGGGCCCGCCAGCATCGCGTCGAGCGCCTCATCCACGGTGCGCTGGATTCGCGGCCGCAGGGCCTCCATCCGCCGGGGCAGGAACTCCTGCACGAGCATGGCCCGCTGCACCCGGTACTCCGCGTCCGGGCGAAAGAAGAAAGGCAGGGTCCGCTCCTGCCGGGCCGCCGAGGAGGCGGAGATGTGCGGGAACCCTGGCAGCGTGGAGTCCAGGACCATCCGGGTATCGCTCAGGACCGCGAGCACGTCCTGATAGCGACTGATCAACCATGCCGTGTTGCCGTTGAACAGCCGGACCGGACACACCGGGGCCTCCTGCCTCAACCGCTTGTAGTCGGCGGGAGGCTCCAACGGATGCTGCCAGTCCTTGGGAAACGGATAGGAATTGCTCATCGGGAAGCTCCTGTTCGTGTCAGCAGGGCTGCGGCGCCCGCCACGGTGGGATGCTGATACAGCTCACGCAATCCCAGGTCCCGGTCCAGCTCGGTCCGGACCCGGGCCGCGATTTCAATCAGCTGAAGGGAATGGCCGCCGAGCCGGAAGAAGTCGTCGTACGGGTCGACCGAAGCGACCTTCAGCACGTCGGCGAAGATGCGGGCCAGGTGTGCCTCCGTCGCGCTCCGGGGCGGACGCAGGCTCGTCACGCGTGCGTCGGGGCTCAAGGTCCGCAGGACCTCTTCGTAGGCCTCCAGCAGACCTTCGATGAACGCGAGGTCGAAAAGACTCTCATCGAATTCGGCCCACACCGTGCACAGGCCATCGGAGCGCTCCTCGACCCGCAGGGTGAGCTCGAACTTCGCGGAGGGGAGGTCCAACAGCAGCTCCGTCACCTCGCAGCCGTGCAGGGCCAGCGCTCCCGCCGTGTGGGGCGGATGGTAGGCGAAGTTCACCTGGACCACCGGAGACCGCGTGGGGTCCCTGGGAGGCGACAGGTCCTCCACGAGCTGCTCGAAGGGCAGGTCCTTGTGTGCGTATGCGTCCGCGCTGGAAGCGGCCACCCTCGTGAGCAGCTGGCGGAAGTCGGGGTCGCCGCGCAGGTCCACTTCCAGCACGACGGTGTTGACGAAGAACCCGAGCACGCGCTCGACCTCGGGCAGGTCCCGGTTGGCCACGGCCAGCCCCAGCAACACCCGCTCACGTCCCGCACGCTGACCGAGCACGAGGCCACACGCGGCGGCCAGCACCGTGAACACCGTCTGACGTTCAGCGCTCGCAAGGGCGTGCACGGACCGGGCAATGGCGGCGGGCAGCACGCGATGCGCACGGCGTCCCTGGCCCAGCGCGGGCCGCGGGGAGACGAGGTCCAGGAAGAGGGGGACGCCGGACAGCCGCTCCCGCCACCAGCACGACAGGGACTCGCGCCGTGAAGCGGTGAGCTGTTCGCGCTGCCACGCGGACCAGTCCACGTACTGCACGGGCAGCTCGGACAGGCCCGTGGGTTCGCCCAGGACCGCCGCGCGGTAGGCGACGGCCAGGTCCTCGGAGAAGACCTGAAGCGACCCGCCGTCCGCCACGAGCAGGTGCAGCGCGAAGACCAGGAAGTGCGTCCCGTGCTCCAGCCGGAGCACGGTGAGCCGCAGCAGCGGTCCGTGCTCCAGGTCGAACGAACGGGCCGCCTCTGCTTGCGCGTGGCGCAGGGCCTCCGCTTCGGTCGCCACGTCCACGACGTGGAGAGATGCCTCTCCATGCGACGAGAGATGCTGCTGCGTTCCCAGGGGGAAGACGGTCCGCAGCGGTTCGTGCCGGGCCACCAGCACGTCCAGGGCCTCCCGCAGGGCTCGCAGGTCCAGCGGCCCCGCCACACGGTGGCAGCGGACCGTGGCGTGGGCCGCGCCGGTGGGGTCCATCCGGTGCAGGAAGCACAACCGCTGCTGGGCGAAGGACATCGGAAACGCGGTCGTCATGCGCGAGGCAATCGCTTGATGGTGGTGGAGGCGACCGGCGCCACGGTGAGCGCGTCGGCCAGCTGCGCGACGGTAGGCCCCATGAGGATGGTCGCGAGCCCGACCTCGCGCCCCATCATCCGACTCAGCCGAGAGGCCAGCCGCATCGCCTGCAAGGAATGCATGCCCAGCGCGAGCAGGCTCTCGTGGACATCCACCCGGATCACACCCAGCAACTCCGCGACCACCGCCGCGATGCGGACCTCGGTTTCGGTCCTGGGCGCCGTGAAGGGCGCTTCAAAATTCCGTGGGGTCGAGGTGGGCAGCCGGGAGCGGTCCACCTTTCCGTGCGGGGTCAACGGCCACGCCTCCAGGACCACGACCTCCGAGGGCACGAGGTGTCCCGGCAGCCTGCGCGCCAGGTCCTCGCGCACGGCCTGCGCGGCCACCGCGACTCCCGGCTCGGCCACCACGTAGCCCACGAGGCGGGGCTCCTCCGCGCGCGAGTCGATGACCGCGAGGGTGTCCGCCACGCCGGGATGTTCGGCCAGGGCTGCGCGCACCTCCGCCGGCTCCACCCGGAAGCCCCGGACCTTCACCTGCTCATCGCGGCGGCCCAGGAACTCGATGATGCCTCCCGGAAGCCACCGGCCCAGGTCTCCGCTGCGGTAGAGCCGCCCGCCAGGATGCGTCGCGAGCGGATCCGGCACGAACCGCTCCGCGGTGAGCTCCGGCCTGCCCCGGTACCCCCGCGCGAGACCATCCCCTCCGATGCAGATCTCCCCCACGGCGCCCGGCGGCGCCACCTGCCCGGCCGCGTCGAGCACGACGACGTGGGCATTGAACAGCGCCCGGCCGATGGGCACGTTCGTGGCCTCCGGATCATGCCCTTCGTCGAGCTTGTAGGCGCTGGCCATGACGGTGGCCTCCGTGGGGCCATAGGCGTTCGTCAGCTTCGTGAAGCCTGCTCGCTGAAGCGTGCGGAACGCCTCCGGGGGAAAGGCCTCCCCGCCCACCATCACCCGGTCCAGCGCGGCGAAGGACTCCGGGGCCTCCGCCGCCAAACGCGGCAACACCACGGGGGGAATCACCGCATGCGTGATGCGCTCCTCGATGAGGCACCGGGCCAGCGTGGGCACGTCCCAGACCGGCGGCAGGAAGTGGACCGCGGCGCCGTTCAACAGCGCCCCCCAGACCTCCAGCACCGAGACATCGAAGGAGACCGACGCCATCGCCAGCATCGTCTTGCCCGGTCCCAGGTCCTCGGCCAGGGCCGTGCGGTGCAGGAGCGACACGACCGAGCGGTGTTCGATTTGAACGCCCTTGGGCTTGCCCGTCGAACCGGAGGTGTAGAGGACGTAGGCCAGGTCCGACGGACTTCCAGAGGGCAACGGCGGACCGGACTTCGAGGGAAGGTCGTCCAGCACGATGGTGGGGAGGCAGGTGAGCCGGTCCGACAGCGCCGCCGTGGTGACCAGGGCGTGGGGGGCCCCGGCATCCTGGACGAGCGACTCCAGGTAGGCCGGTGGCGCCTTCGGATCCAACGAGAGGAAGGCCGCCCCCGCCATGAGGCTTCCCAGCTGGGCCACGACCAGCTCCGCCGAGCGGTGGATGCACACCGCCACCAGCGCCCCCCGGCCAACCCCCAGGCCTCGCAGGTGGTGCGCCAGGGTCTCCGCCCTGCGCGTCAGTGCCTCGTACGTCAGCACGGAAGCACCCGCCTTCACCGCCGGAGCGTCGGGCGCGAGCCGGGTCCAGTGCGCCAGCAGCGCATGCACCCGATACGAGGGAGCCTCCGTCCTGGCGCCCACGCTGACGAGCGCGCGCTGTTGCGCTTCGTTCATCAAGGCCAGCCGGGACACGCGGGTGTCCGGCGCGGCGGTGATGGAGCGCAGCAGCTGCTGGTACGCGGACAGCATCCCGGTGATGAAGAAGTCCTCGAAGAGGTCGGAGTCGAACTCCCACGAGAGCAGGATGCCGCTCAGGGAGGACCGGGGACTGGAGCGCACGGTGCTGTCGGAGCGGGGAATGGTTACCAGGTCCCCGGCGAACCGGCTGATGTGTCCCGGTTCGGCGTAGAGGGGCACCGCGACGACGGACAGCTCGAACTTGGCGGAACCATTGCTCAGTCCCTCGACGATGGTGACGTCGAGCGGGGACGCTTCGAGCGAGCCCACTGACGAGTCATGGAAGTTGAACATCGTCTGGATCAACGGATTGAGCCCGCCCTGAAGCCGCGCGGGTGACTCCGCGAAGATGTGCTCGTACGGCAGCTCCTGGTGGTCGAAGACCTCCAGCGCGTTGCGCCGCACCCGCGCCAGGAACTCCGTGAAGGAGGGGTCCTCGTGCAGCTGTCCGCGCAGCACCACCGTGTTGACGAGCATGCCCAGCAGGCTCTCCGTGTCCTGCCAGCGCCGGTTCGCGACCGCGGTTCCGACGAGGAGGTCCCGCGAACCGGTGTAGCGGTGCAGCAGGACGAAGAACGCCGCGAGGAGCGTCGTGAAGAGGGACGTGTGGTTGCGGTCCGCCAGGTCCTGCAACCGGCGCGCGAGCTCCGCGTCCAGCTCCATCCGAGGCGCCACCCCACGGAAGCGCCGGGTCCCGGACAACGCGCGGCGCGGGAGCTGGAGCTGCGTCTGCGCGCCCTCCAGGGACTTGCGCCAGAAGCGGCGCTGCACATTCGCGGCCTCCGTGCCCACCCACTCCCGCTGCCAGCGAGCGTAGTCGTAGTACTGCACGGACAGCGGAGGGCGGCGCACCTGTCCGTGGCGCACGTGGTCGGCGTAGCCGTTGAGCAGCTCGCGGACGAAGACGTTGAACGACCAGCCGTCATGCACGACGTGGTGCTCGACGTGCACGAAGAGGTGCTCCTCTTCGCCCACCTTCAGGAGCCGCCAGCGGAACGGCCGGCCCTCCGCCAACACGAAGTGCGTCTGGACCGCCTCGCGAACCGCCTCGCCCACCCGCGCTTCCAGCACGTCCTCGCCCACGCCACTGAAGTCCTGGAGGGGCACCTCCACCGCCCAGGGCGGCTCCAGTTCGCAGCGCAGCTCCCCATCCACCTCCGGGAAGCGGGTGCGCATCACGTCGTGGCGGCGGACGATGTCCGTGAGGCTCGCGTGCAGCGCGGCGATGTCCAGGGCCCCCGCCAGCCGGAAGACGGCTTGCGTGTGGTAGGCCCGCGCGTCCGGGTTGAGCTTGTGCATCAACCACACGCGCTCCTGGCCAAACGACGGAGCGATGGAGGCCCCCGCCTCGCCTCCGCGAGGGCCCAGGTCCACCCCACCCTGCCCCTGCTTCAAGCCGGCCGCGAGCTGGGCGACCGTGGGCGACTGGAGCACCGCGCTCAACTCCAGCTGCGCGCCCAGGACGCGGCGCACGCGGGCGACGAGCTGGGTCGCGAACAACGAGTGTCCGCCCAGTTCGAACAGGTCGTCATGCCGCCCCACCCGCTCCATCCCGAGCAGCGCCGCCGCGATGGCCGCCAGGGCCTCTTCGGCGGGAGATTCCGGAGGCTGGTAACCGGTCCGCTCCATCCGCTGGGGACGGGGCAGCCGGGCCCGGTCCACCTTGCCGCTCGTGTTCAGCGGCCACGCGTCCACCACCACCATCACGTCCGGCACCAGATAGCCGGGCAGCCGGCGGCGCAGCTCCGCGCGCACCGCGTCGCCTGACAGCACCGCGCCAGCGACCGGCATCACGTAGCCCAGCAGCCGCTCCCCCGTGCCGTCGACGAGCGCCACTGCGTCCCGCACGTCCGGCAGCGAGGCCAGGGCCGCCTCCACCTGGCCCAGTTCGATTCGTGCGCCGCGGATCTTCACCTGGTCGTCGCGGCGGCCCAGGAACTCCAGCGTGCCGTCCGGCAGCCACCGGCCCAGGTCGCCGCTGCGGTACAGCCGTCCTCCCGGCAGCGGGCCGAACGCATCCGGAATGAACCGCTCGGAGGTGAGGCCCGGCAGGCCCAGGTAACCGCGTCCGACCCCGTCGCCTCCGAAGCACAGCTCCCCGGGGACTCCGTCGGGGACGGGGTGCAGGTGCTCATCGAGCAGGACCACGTGGTAGTTCGAGATGGGGCGGCCAATGGGCACGCGCTCGCCGTCCACGGAGCGCACGGCCTGGAGCGTGCTGGCCACCGTCACCTCCGTGGGGCCATAGCCGTTGATGAAGCGGTGCTGCGAGCCCCACTGCCGGACGGTCTCCGGCAAGCACACGTCCCCCACGCTCATCAGCATCTGGAGGTCGGGGAAGCCTCCTGGCCGCAGCGTGCGAAGGACCGTCGCGGGCAGCACCGCGTGGGTGATGCGCCGGCGCACCAGCACCTGGGCCAGCGGCTCGCCGGAGAGCTGTGCCGCCTCCAGGGTCTCCAGCCGCCCGCCGTTGGGCAGTGCCAGCAGGACGTCGAACAGGGACGCGTCGAACGACGGGTGGAAGTACTGGAGCGCGCGCGTGTCCGGCCCCAACGCGCCCAGGAAGTCCCGCTGGGCGTGCAGGAGGTTGGCGACCCCGCGATGCTCGCTCATCACCAGCTTGGGCTCACCCGTCGAACCGGACGTGCAGATGATGTACGCGAGGTCCTCCGGAACGAGCACCGCGTCGTCCTCCCGCGACGCGACGGAGCCCGCGTCGGCCCCTGCATCCAGGAAGGCGACCCCTGGCACCGCGCTGTCCGGCGAGAAGCCCACCACGAGCGCCGCACCGACCTTGCGAACGATGTCCTCCCGCCAGGCCCGCGGATGCGATGGCGACAGCGGAAGATAGGCCGCGCCCACCTTCCAGACCGCGAGCGCGAGCTCAACGAAGGAGGGGCCCCGGTCCAGCACGAGCGTGACCACGTCACCCCGTCCGATACCGCGGGCTCGCAGGTGCGAGGCCAGGGCTCGGGTGCGCGCGTCCAGCCGCGCATAGGTTGTTTCAGTGGTCCCGTCCGAGAGCGCCACGCGGTCCGCATGCAGCCGGCATTGCTCCTCGATGACATCCACCACCGAGCGCCATGGACCGTGGTCGACCCGGGAGTCCGGGACGCGCGCAGCCACGGCTCCGCCCTCCCGCGCCACCGCTGTGTTCCGGCCTTCCAGCGCCCAGGGGCTCTTGCGCCGCAAGCTGGCCAGCAGGCGTTCGTATTCGGTTCCGGTGACCCGGGAGGAAGGGGGCGTGGAGGTCATGAGAGGGCTCCTGATGCAATGACTTGCACCTGGGCTCTCCGCGCGGAGGCTCGCCGCCCGGCAGCCCGGTATCCCGGACCTCTAGCACGCGAAAAAACACCGCGGTGCCCTCATTCGGAAACATCCCAAGCGGGCCCGCTGCTTCAGAGCACGTCGTTCTCCACCAGCGTGGCGAAGATGCCCAGGCCCAGGAAGGCCACGCCCAGCACGATGTAGAGCACTGCCATCCCGAGGGCCCGGCCCCCCGTCGCCTCCATGTGGGGCGAAGGGTAGGGATCCAACGGGTTCTTCGGCAGCTGCGAATGCATGGCCTTGCCGAGCAGGCCCGGCCAAGCCCCGGAATGGGCGGGGTTCACGACCGTCATCCGCTTGCGCACCAGGGCCCGCACACCGGACACGAGGAAGAACAGGCTGAAGCCCCCGGTGATGATGAGCACGGCTGGATTGAATTTCATGGAACGGGAGCTTCCTCGGAGCCGGATCCAGCGTGCAAGCCACGGCCGTATGCCGCGACTCGCTGGCCGCGCACCTGGAGCCAGAGTGGCACCTCCATCGTCTTCGCGTGCCACGTCCCGTGCTCCCACAGCCCGTCCTCGCCCCAGCAATCCCCATGGTCCGCCGTGACGAGGATGGTCGCCTCGCTGAAGGCATCGAGCAGCGGCGCGAGCCGGGCGTCGATGAACTCCAGGCAGGAGCGCTGTCGCGACTCGCAGAGCGCACGGCTGTTGGTCTGGCCATAGGGAACGCAGGGGTTCTCCCCAGGGCTCCAGGAGGCCCCTTCATGCCAGTAGGGCACATGCGTCTCGCCGGCATTGAGGAAGCAGAAGGCGGGAGCGTCGCCGGTGGCAAGTTCCTTGGACAGCCACGCCAACTGGCTGCCCAGCGCGGAGGGTTCTCGCGGGTAGAAGAAGCGCTGGAAGTCCTGGCAGAGCCAAGCCCCGGTGGGTGTGCCGGGGTCGAACCAATCGACAGCGCCCGTGCCCACCGTGCGGTAACCGAGCTGGCCGAACCCGTCGATGATGCTGCGCCCCGGCAACAGGAAGCCGTCCCGGGGCGTGGCGCGGACCTTTCCATTCACCAGCCGGAAGAGGCGTCCCCACTTCGGGTCGAGGAAGGGCTGCTTCAGGCCCGGAACGCCCGGCGTGGTGCCCACCCACATGGCCGCGTGCGAGGCGAACGTGAAGTGGGCCGGTGCCATGGCCCGGATGGGCAGGCCCAGCCGGGACAGCGAGGAGCAGGTGGCCCGCACGGCCGTGTCATAGCGAAGCGAGTCCAGCGTCACGAGCAGCACGCTCTCCGGCGGCAGCTTGCGAAGCTCCGTCATGGGCAGCCTCGGGAGGCGGGCTCCTGCACCAACTCCATGAAGCGCTGGTGCAGGATTTCAAATGAGGCCACTGCCTCCAGCCGCTCGGCACGCCAACCCGGCGGGCCCTCCCAGAAGCCCTGCGCCTGGTCCTGCTCAAGCATCCTCCTGCCGTCCTCGTCGATGACATTGGAGGAAACCGGCGGATTCCAGTCCGGCCACGGAGTGTCCGGCTTCTGGCGTGCGGCAAGCCGCTCGAGCCTGCGCGCATGCGGCATGGCCAGCCAGACGGTGAGCAGCGGGATGGCGCGCTCCTGAAACGCCTGCCGGACGGCGGCCCGGTGGATGCCGGAGCCGGAGAACTCGAAGATGCCCCGGGGCGTGCGCGAGCAGGCGCGGAGAAACCAGGCCCTGGCGAAGTATTCCCCTGCGACAGTGCCGTCACCGTGCTCGCGGCGGAAGCCGTCGATGTGGACGTGGGGCAACTCCCAGCGGGAGCACAGGGCCTGCGCAAGCGTGGACTTCCCCACTCCAGAGAGCCCAATGAGGAGGATGCGCGGCGGCACGGCGACTGATCCGGACATTTCCAAATTCCTCCCCACGGCGGCAGGCACATCATCCTAGCCTCACCCCGCGCTCATCCGGGTCTTGCAGTCCCTTGTCCGCTGCTCGCCTGTGTCCATGACACGTCGAACAGCTGTCAGCCGTCTCACTGGCGGATCAGCTCATGGACGGGCTTCCCATCCGGGCCCACGCCATCCAGCCGGACGAAGTCGACCCTGAAGGGCCAGGACGTCTTCACGAAGACGTGCTCCAGTCGGGAGACGCTGTTGCCCAGCTTCGTCCACGCCTGGACCTGGCATTTGCCGTCGACCCGCGCGGTGGTGATGTCGATGGGGCGCGAGGGAAAGGCCTTCAGGCTCACCCGGACTCGCCAGCCCTCCGCGGTGGCTTCGACCGTCTGCGAGTCCTCCAACCCATACACGGGCTGCTCGACCCCCAGCAGCTCCTCCACCTCCAATGGCCCGCGCTCCAACATCCGCCAGTACACCTGCACGGGGCGCAGCCCCACGGGGCGGCAAGCCTCGTCCAGGCTCAGGGCGTAGTGGACCTGGTTCCGGTTCTCGCTCCGGGTCAGGAAGAAGGCGGACTGCGATGGGACGGGCGCCCCGGCCGCGGAGGCCAGGGTCGCGACGGTCGTCAGCGCAACGGCAGTGAGGGTGCCGAGCCTGGGTTCATGAAACACGAGGGTGCCTCTACTCCTTGACGACGCGGACGGCGGTGAACGCGCGGCGGACATCGCAGTCGTAGTCCTCGTACTCCGAAAACGAGTTCCCGCTGTCCTTCACCCTGTACGTGCCCGTCAGGGTCAGGGGCATGGTGGTGGTCTCCGGAACGGCGTCGAGGGTGCCCTCCAGCTCGAACTCGTGGATGACGCCGAACGTGTTCGTGTGGTGATTGCCACTGGCCTCCACCTTCCGGCCACCATTGCCTTTGAAGTAGCCCGTCAGCCACCGCTGGCCAATGTCGATGTTGAACCAATCGTTGGAGGAGTCGTACTGGTGCCTGATGACCATGGGTTCCGTGGGCAGGGTGGCTTCCAGGCGCCGGCAGCCTTCCGGCAACTCCGAAGTGTCCTCGAAGGTCAGGGTGTACGTGCCGGAGATCTCACAGCCGCTCGTACAGTCCGGCTTTGATGGCCCGCTGCTACCACAGCCGCTGGCGCCCATGCCGCTGCCCATCGTCATCATCGCAGTGGCCAGGAGGACGGGGAGTCGCAGGTAGGTGATGACCTTCGAGGAACGGCGCTGGGCGGAAGACGTCTGCATGGGAGGCTCCGGTGTTGGGGTTGAAGGGCTGCGGACAATAGCCAGTCAGCCACGGGTCCCCAAACGGGGTCCCCCGCACCCCGTGCCCGGCCGGCGTCCCGAGGTACGCTGGCAACGCACGAGGGCGCCCCGGTGCCCTCATCCTCCCACGGAGAGCGCATGAGCCCGCCGGACCACCCGCCCCTCGACACCGTGGCCATCATCGCCAGCGTCAAGGCCACGGCCGAAAAGACCTGGAAGGAGTCCGTGGATACGGAGCGAGGCAATCCAGCCGACGCCGGGTTCATCAGCTGGAGTACCCGCCTCAGCGACCCGCTGCCCATGACGTGGCCCCTCGTGGAGCCGAGGTTTGCTTTCTATGCGTACGCCAGAGGCATGAATCCCATGCGCCTGCGGGACGGGGAGTTCGTCGGACCCACCTGGGCCCGAATCACCTGGTCGGCGCAGGGCCAGAAAGTAGAGCTCACCCGCCTGGACACCCGGCTCACGTCTCACGGAGTCCAGGGCGTACGGCCGCTGCGGAAGGAGGAGCTCGAGGCGCTGAAGGTGAAGCCGCTCGAAGTGCTCCTGGGCCCGCGGACGAAGGCAGCGGATCAGCAGCTCAAGTCCTATTACTGCCTCCAGCGCTCCGTCGGAAACATCCCTCCCGAAGCAATCACCGCCCATGCCGCGTTCTTCGAATGGCTGGGCTGTGGGCCATAGGCTGCCCAGGCCCGGTGCCAGAGGATGTCTCCGCCAGGCAGGCAGCGCCCGAGCTCCAAGGCGCCGCGCGGTCCGCGTGGGTGGAGGCGGAGCCCTCCACCCTGTTCCGAGCGAAGGGCCGTCGGGTGGCGGGGGGCTGGCTCAGTTGCCGGCGTAGGCGGACATGTTGCTGCCCGGGTAGCCGCCGGTGCCGGACCAGGTGGCGGGCAGCGCCGTCAGCCCTGGCTGAACCTTGTAGGAGCCGGTGCCGCCGGTGTGACGCCAGTAGATGTCGCCGGTGGGCGCGAGGACCGCCAGCCAGTACGTCGTGCCCGACGTCACCGCCTGTGACGTGATGGTGCAGGCGTTCCATGCCCCAGGGGTGACGGGCGTGACAGTGCAGGTGCTCAGCTGCGTGCCGGGCGTCCCGCTCCCATTCGCATATAGGCCGAGCCGGAGCGTGGTGGCCGTCGTCTGCGCATCCACGTAGAGATTCAGTCGCGTGACGTTGCCGGTGGCATTCGCCGCGTAGCTGAACGCCGCCGCGACGCCAGCGTTCTCGAAGTCGGACGTCGTCAGCACGGTGCTGTTGCCGACGAGAGCGGTGGGCGCGGTGGGGGTCGTCGCGCTGGCGGTGGCCGTGTAGGCCGAGCTTCCCGCGGCGTTGGTCGCGCGGACCCGGTACCAATAGCGGGTGCTCGCGGCCCGGCCCGTGTCACTGAACGTCGTCACGTTGGCGCCCGGCGTCCCGACCTGGGCGAAGGTGCCCGGAGCCCCGGAGACGTCCGGCGCCCGCTCCACCAGGAAGCCGCTCTCGTTGGCCGAGGCGTCTGTCCATGCCAGGTTGATCTGTCCCGCCGACACCGCTGTCGCCGTCAAGCCCGTGGGCGCCGCGGGCACGGTGGTGGCGCTGTTCACGGTCATGGAGACCGTGGCGGAGCGGGTGCTGGCGGCGGGATTGCCGTTGTCCACGGCCACGGCGTGCACCGTGTGGCTTCCCTGGGAGGGATTGCTCCAGGCGCAGCCGTAGGGACTGGTGGTGCTGGAGCAGATGAGCGACGTGCCGTCCGCGTAGAAGTCCACCCGCGCGAGGCTCCGGCCGAAGCCCGCGCTGGCGGTCGCGGCCAGCGGCACGGAGGCCGGCGTCGTGTACGCCGCATTGGCGCTGGGAGAGGTGAGGCTCACCGTGGGCGGGTTGGACAGCGTGAGGGGCACTGCGGCGGAGGTGGTCGCCTGGAGCGTGTCGTCGGTGGCCTTCGCCGTCACGCTGTGCGCGCCGTCCTGGAGCGAGCTGACGCCGCAGCTCACGGACGCAGAGGTGGGCGCGTTCACCGTGCAGAGCAGCGTGGTGCCGTTGTCGAAGAACTCCACCTTCGTGAGCGTGCGGCCCGAACCCGCCGTGGCGCTGGCCTGGAGGTTCAGGTTGGCGGGCGCGGTGAAGTTGGCGTTGGCGACCGGCTGGGTGATGGACACCGTCGGCAAGGTGGAACTGCCCGCGGAGAGGCCATACATCGAAGCGTTGGATGCGCCCGCGTACACCGTGGAGGTGCCGAACGTGGGGCCCGGCAGCGCGGAGAGGCCCGTCGGCGAATAGCGCATGGAGCCGGTGGGCAGGTCCATGTAGCGGAACACGCCGCCCCCGTTCGCGCCCAGCAGCGCCAGCCAGTAGACGGTGCCCGACGTCAGCGTCACCTGCGGCGCGGCGGCGCAGCCGTACCACTGCCCCACCGCCAGCGGCAGCGGATCCACCACCGGGGTCGTGCAGGAGGAGAGCAGCGTGCCCGGAGCGCCCGAGGCATCGCTGTAAACACCGATGGACAGCGACGCATTGGCATTGCCCGGCGCCGCGAAGACCTTGAGCGTCCCCAGCGTCCCTGTGGCGACGGCGGTGTACGGGAAGGCATTCACCGAGCCGCCGTTGTCGAAGTCGTTCTGCGTCCCAACGGTGTCCACGCCCACCAGCCGCACGCCGCCCACGGAGGGGCTCACCGTGAAGCCCACCGGCGCGGAGTCGGTGACGAGCGCCGGACTGCCATTGTCCGTCGCGCGGGCAAAGACAGTGGCGTACGTGCCGGCCGTCGCGTTCCACGTGCAGGCCGTGCCGGTCGTCGTGAAGCAGAGCGACGTGGTGCCCTGGAAGAACTCCACGCGCGTGAGGGTCCGCCCCGCGCCCGCGCTGGCCGAAGCGCTGAGCGTCGTGCTCCCCGTGGGCAGCGTGGCACCGGAGACAGGACTCAGGATGCTGACCGTGGGCGGACCGGCGACCGTGATGGCCACCGACGCGGAACTGCTCTCACCCAGGCTGTCCACCGCCTCCGCGCTCACGGTGTGGCTGCCATTGCCCAGGCTGCTCGTGGCCGTGCAGGTGACCGGGTTGGAGACGGGGGCGTTCACGGTGCAGAGCACGGTGGCGCCCGCGCGGAACGTGACGCTGGCCAGCGTGCGGCCTGAGGTGGGTGTGGCCGTGGCGCCCGGGCTGAGCGTCGCGGGCGCGGTGAAGTTCTGCCCGTCCGAGGGCGCGGTGAGGGCAACGGTGGGGGCGGTGGGTGGTGCCCCGGAGATGACGATGACCCCGCTGGTTGAGTGGCGGATGCGGAGCGCTTTGTTGCCGGTGTCGAAGGTCCACCCGTCCGCGGCCAGATCCGTGCGCTGCGACAGGGCGGTGCCGCCCGCGGTCACCGCCGAGGGGACGAAGGCGAGGCGCAGCACCTCCGTCGCGCTGGCGTCGTAGGTGGTGTAGCGGACCTCGTTGCCGGGCCCGTAGGTGATGCTCTTCACGACGGAGGTGGAGCGCAGCAGGTGGTTCTGTCCGGCGGGCGCCCAGTCCGGCTGCGCGCCCATGCCGATGACGAAGTGCCGGATGAAGTCACCCCACCCGTCCGTGAACCAGACGTTGTTGGGATACGGCCCGTCGATGGTGAGCCCGCTGTCGCGCACCATGTACGTGGCCCAGTTGAACGCGCGGAAGGCCTTGTCCTTCGCCGTCGCGTCCCCGGTGAGCTCCGCGTAGCGCGCGTTCACGGCGGCGTAGCGCGCGGTGTGGCTGCCCATCTTGTAGTGGAACGCGTACTGCTCCTTGATGGGGCGCGCGCCGAACTCCAGCGTGTCTCCGAAGTTCGTCTCGATGAAGGCGATGATGTTCTGCACGTGCGCCTGCCAGTTCGGATCCAGGCCAGGGTTGTCCATCAGGAACTTGGCCGTCTCCCCGGGGACGAGCTGGTTCAGGTTGTTGGTGGCGTCCGAGCCCACGTCCTCGAAGTACTGGGTCCAGTTCTGCGTCGCGATGGGGCCGTTGCCGCCCAGCAGCCACGCGAGGACGGTGGCCTGGGTGCTCTGCCATTGGGCCAGCTGCGTGCCGCTGTAGCCGGGCGCGCCGTTCAGCGCGCCGGCCTGTCCCAGCCGGATGAGTTCCTGGAACAGCTTGAGGGGCTCCACGACGTTGGACGCGTAGTTGTCGACGATGTTCGCGCCGGTGCGCACGGCGTTGTCGGAGGCCCGCACGCGGTACGGCCACGGTGACACGGTGGCGCTCGGAGTGCGCAGGTGGCTGGTGAGCTGGTTGGCCGCGTTGATGGCCATGTCGCGGTAGGCCGTATTGCCATTGAACTTGAAGGCCTGGACGGCTGCCCATGCGAGCGCGCCCACCTTCTCCGGCTGGAGGTAGCCCACGCCGTCACCCACGCCCACCGAGCCGCCCGCCTGCGCGCCCGCGTATGTCAGCGTGCCGCTGGCGCCGCTCGCGTAGGGCACCCGCGACCAGTGGTCCCCCACGGCCGTCATGCCGTGCGCCAGGTGCCAGTCCAGCAGCGCCAGCGCGGCGTCGCGCAGGCGCGGGTCGTTCTTGTAGGGCGAGTACGCGAGGCCGGACTCGATGAGCATCGCGTTCAGGCCGGCGGGGTTGTGCGGCCAACCCACCGGCTGACCGGCGGGAGAACACCCGGGAGCCGTGCCGCTGCACAGGTACGAGTGCGCGTAGTAGGCGGGTTTGGCCACCGACGGGTTCGTGAGGTTGGACAGGTTGGGGAGCGCGAGCAGGTAGTTCTGGTTCAACTCCAGCACATGGTCATACGCGGCGGAGCTGCCCGGGTTCGTGGGAGGCGCCCAGGACAGCAGCTTCCCCATGCCGTCGCACTGCGCGGCGTGCTGGTCGATGCTGCCGCCACCGCTGCATGCGAGCGCCTGACGCACAGTGGTGGGCGCGGGCGCGTCGGTGGGCGCGGCACAGCGGGTCAGCAGCAGGAGCATGAGTGCTCCGATGAGGGAGCGGACGGTCCGCTCCGGGAGATGGGCATGCATGGGGGTGGGTGTCCTTGAAGGGGCGCACAAACAGCACCGGCCCTGGAGATTGCTCTCTCCAGGGCCGGTGCATTATCGCCCGCGCCCGTTCGCCGGTTGCGTCAGGCTTGAGCTGGCAGCGGGGCGCTGAACGCCAAGGGCTGCGGGGCCGCCATCCTCGTGCGCTTCTACCCAGCCAGCAGCCCAGGCGCGCACTCACCGTGGGCGACCCCAGGTGCTCCAGAATCGCTCTCACCCCTCCTGCTCTCTTCACGTACGCCAACATCCTTGCGCCTGCCTCCACACCTCAAGCACGCGAACACATCCAGGGCGAGCGTTCTGCGCAGCACAGCCCGGCTCAGTTCAAACAGGGTGTGCGCTCCTTCCTCGGCTCATCCACCGTCGCGGCAAAGACGGGACTCTCCTCCGTAAGCCCCAGCTCCGCCCGTGCTTGAGGGAGCTCGACGGAAATGTCATTGAAGTACGGGAACAGCGAAGGTCCACGCGACCGATTGCGCGCCATCAATACTTGCTCTCGTGCAGTTCGTTGGCCCGTCCAGGGTGAAGGTATATCTTGAGGGAAGGCGTGACGCGCACAACCAAGGTTGTGTGCCAATACCGGGACTTGCTGTCGCCTCGGCCCGGATCGCTGCGCCGCAAACGAACTATGCAGATCAAGTCGCAAGCTTGCGCGCTCAGGAAGTCACGAATGAAGCTGGATCGGCAGACTGCTTGATTTCCGGTTGAGCGCTGACCTTCGTCGCGTTCTGTGTACTGGCACCATGCCTCAACGTGCAAGACGGTGGCGCCCAAGCGATCAATCCACTCGCGACCGAATGGATCCTTCATTACTAAGCCTCCGAAGCTGTTCGCATTGGCAGTCAATCGCGTCCGCTCAGCGGCGCCAATGACCCCGAACACATCGGTCTCATCCAGGCCGGCCGGGGCACGTGTGTCGACCAGCCACGGGTGAAACGGGGCTTTGAACTTCAGCAATCCCGGGTGGCCTTCTTCGTGCTCCTCGATTTTCGGAGCATCGATGTGGAACGGATCCTGGGCGGCTACGTCCTTGGCGACACGGTCGCCTTGTGCAGAGGGCACCATTGACGAGCGCACGTGGACTTGGACATCGTCCATTGAGGTCCAGTCCCCATCCACCACCAGCCATTCTCTGACCCCATCCCCGATACCCAGCAGCGCCGAGAGCTTGGCCGTGTCTGCAGTGAGCGCGACGCCATCTTCAGTCACTTCGCGCAAGTTGACGCGGGTGGTAGCCTGACGCCAATCGGTGCCATCCGCCAGCCACTGACCATCGTCCCGCGTCAATACTTGGCCCCGTAGCCATTCATGCCACGGCTTAGTCCGGCCGTAACTAGGAACGGCCACCGGATACTCTCGCAGGAATCGGCCGGCCACGGCATATAGCCCGTGCCAGCACAGTTGTTCGCCATAGTCATGCTGCGCTTCCGACATTTCATCGCGGCTGCGACGCCGATCCGAGCGGCCGCCGACGTCATACATGCTAGTGAGGCCAGGTTCGTGCTGGTGAACCCACGCGCTCAGGGCATCTCGCGCCACCCAATGATCAAGGTTAAAAAGCCTAGCGACATCCGACACTTCGTTCTTGTCGAAGTCGTACTCCAGGCTGACGTCGCACGGGGGCTTAGGATTATCAGTGGGTCGGGAGTCGTAGAAAGACGATCCCCTGCCTTGGGATTTGACAGGCGGATACGGTGACTGATTCACTCGACGCAGTTGCGCTTGCGCCGTCTTCGACAGCTTCAGCGCGCCGCCGCGGTGACATACCAACAGAGCTTCACTCGCAAAATGCTGTCGCAGAACATGCGGGTCGGCGGAATCGAGTGCGATGTGCTCAAGGAATTGCCGATGCGGGGCGATGGCGGCCGGTGCCTCCAGCGCCACGCGAGCCATGGCGATCAGCAGCCACAACTGGGCATGTAGGTAGAAAAAGGGCAACTCCGTAGCGCCGAATGCACCGGCGGTCTTGTCTCCGAAGCGGGCGACCACGCGGTCCAGAACGTCGCTCCGACCCAGGCGCACTGCGGATCGCAGGGCATGTGAGGACATCCAGCGTCGTTCAGCACGTGGCGAGCCCAGCCCAAACCAAACCAGCCCCGCGGTAATGTCGGAGGGATCGTCCTCGGGGTACAGGCCGGGGCGCCACTCGCCATCGACGACCAACGGGGCCAACTTGGCTGCGCCGCCCCGAAGCAGTCGTGCCAAGGCGGCCTGACCCGCGCCAGGCTCCGCTTTGGTGTTGAAGCTCGCCGCCACGCTGAGCCAGACAGCGGCGGGCACCGCAGCCTTCGGCCGGGAAAACGCCTTGAGCAACCCCACGACCAGTGTGTGGCGGTTAACGCCCGTCAGCTCGAACAGACGGTTGAGCTGGAACGGGGACAGCTGTTCGAAGGTTACGAACTCCGCCAGGTTGGCGTGGATGATCCACGCAGCGCATTGCGACCAGATGCGATCGACGGCGTCAGATGACTCCGACCATGCGGTTTTGCACAGCTCCAACTCGTGAAGCTTGTCGTACAGATCGATTTGCTCTTGCCGAGCAATCATCTCGATGTACTTGGTCATCCCGGAAAGCGGGACCTTGGCGCGCAGGACCTCTAGAAAATCTTGCTTCAGGCGCCGCCCTTGAAGCGCCCCATCCAGAGCCGCAAGAGATTCCGCAATCCCGGCATCGTCCAACGGGTTGAGCGACGCCGCGCGGGCTTTGGCCGCCGCAATCTGCTTAGCTTGCTCGGCAGCCCACTCGGACCGATCCGGCACGGGGTTGGGCGGTCGCCAGTTGTTGAGCGTGTTGAACTCCTGCGTCGCCTCCGAGATCGCCTCTGCCGCATGAAGCAACCGCGACCGCTCGATTGAGGAGGGGCCAAACGCCCGCTCGGCCAGACGCGACAGTGCCAAGATGTCGTCCGACCCGTGCCCGCCGGGGTTGTTCTGTTGATAGTGCTGAATCAGCTCCTCAACCAGCGTCGGCGTGACCCCAGATGGGCATCGCAGCAGCGCCTCGACAAACTCGCCGGTGCCACAAACGCGCAACTCCGCAGGAGAGCTCACCCGCAGCATGATCAGAGCCAACGTTGGCTCAAGGTCACCGTTGTCGACCAGAGCCTTGAGGTATGGGAGCAAAGTGTAGTTGAGGGAGATGCGTTCGCGATCCTCCCAGCGCGCCAGCCGGGCCAAACCCTTGGGACCCGCGGCGTGCGCCAACGCCTGGCCGTAGCCGTCCCAATTAAACTTGGGTTCCTCGCCCAGGTTCAAGTCGCAGATGTTCGACAAGGTGTGGCTGTCGGCATCTTCCAACCGACCGCCGTGCAGGGTCGCCGCGACATGCATTAGTTCGCTGACGAATTGCCAGTCGCCCGAGCCTACGGCATCGACCTGTTCCAGCCCACGATGGAAGTACTCGGCAGCATCGTCCGGACTGGCCGGAAAGATCGCCCGTGAGAGCTGCGCAAATGAGGCAGCTCGCTCATTGACGTCATCAAGCCGTTCGATCGCTTCTCGGGCCCGCACGGCAGCCTTCCCTGCCGCCATCTGACAGGGAGTCCGTCGGGCCAAGATGCTGACCAGTTCAATGACATGTGACACTGGAGCTACGCCCGCCGCGCTGACCGCTTCACTGTACTCGCGAACCTCCTGCGTAGCGTGGCCAGCATCCGCGGACACGGCCAAGGTGAGCAGTCGCTCGCCTACCGTGTTAAATTGTCGCTGTGCGGACAGGCCGCCCAAGTAGTAGTCGTTGCTCATCCGCAAGCGATTCCACTCCGCCATCAGCGGTCGCAGCCGACCGATGTCGCCACTGTCGGTCCGGCTCATCGCCTGCGAGAAAGCCTGCGCCACAGAGAGCCACGTACTTAAACGCGAATCGAGAAAGCGCTCGGCTCGGTGCAAGTCGTCTTGACGCAACCGGCGGGAGGAGTCGTCCGCCGGCGATTTCACCCTGACGGCCTCGCCCAGCGCATTCTTCAAGGCCGTCCGGAACTCCTTGCCTTGAAGTTCTGGCGCGACGCCAACAGCGGCCTCGGAAAGCTCCTTGGGAAGCAGCATTCGTTCTTCGAGCGGCACTCCCTTCGCGAGCGCGCGAAGTGTCTGCGCAGCGATGAACGGGTACGCATCACGCGTCCAGTACTCGTCCAGAAAAATGTACAAACTGGGCGTCGGAATCGCAGCCGCATCAAGGATAGTGTTCGCCTCGGTTGCCATTCCCAATGCAACGGCCACGGCGGCTGCCCGCAAAATGCCGCGCACAATGGGGGCCTCCTTGGATTGGGAATCCGGCTCGCCCAAGTCGATTTGGGCGCAGACCGCAGCCAGCCGGCTTATCAGTTCGCGCTGCCAGGACTCATCGTCGTCGGCATACGCAATGGCTGCCGCCAAGACACCGGACTTAGAGACAGCCGATGCGAGCATCGCGCTGAGCGCCTTATCAGGCACGCGCAGCGCCGGCGCACCTGCCTGTACGAGCGAAAACAAGCGTTCCGCTACTTGGAAGCCGTACCAGTCCCGCCACCCAGCCAAGTCCTGGGCGGCGGCCTCGCCGTCGCCTCGCGCCAGGCAGCACAGCGGGATAGACGCCATATCCAATGCGGTCGGTCCCTTGGCGCGGCGGCGCAATTCTCGGTCTTGGTCGTAGTAGTGACGACGCCACTCGGAAACGCGGTGGGCGTGGCGAGTGGCGTCAGGTAATTCGTCGGCCAAGACGTGCGCGATGGTCAGTCGCGCATGCCTGGCGCCAGGCCACTCTGTGCGCGCGTCAAACAGGCGCCGCCGCGAGTCAGCATCCGCGATCGCCACAGTCAGGTCGGGGTGATCGAGCAGGTACTGGGTGCCTCGCTGATTCATCGTGGCCAAGGTCGAAAGTTCGACCAGCAGTTGGACCAGCCGTCCGTTGTCCTCTTGGTTTGCCGCGAAGGCTACAGCCGCCCGAATGCGCGCCTGCCGAATGGCCTGCTTGCCGGCCGCAGTGGTGATGGCTGCCGGAAGGCGCTCATCGAATGCAAGCTTGAACAACTGGTCACCGTCCCCCAACTGCTGCAGCAGTTCCGGCAACGTCGTTGCGGCATACAGGGAACGATCCTGCATCGCAAAAAGATTCGTAGCCAAGCGACGTAGTGTCGCTTCATCAGCGGCATAGGTTTCGCGGATCAGGCCTTCGGTCGGCTCGTCGCGAATCATCAAGCCGTACCTGGTTTGCTCCAGCAACGGCGACAGATCGGCGGCGAAACTATTGACTGCCCCTTCCGACAAGCCATTGGCCTCGGCGAACTCGCGCACGGGCACGGGCGGTGGCAGAGTCGCAAGCCCAGCAAGAAACGATGCGATCTCGTCTTCCTGATAACCCTGCCGTCGTGCGTCGGCCAATGCGTTGGCAATCTTCAGCCGAAGCAGCTCGTCCAATTGGATGACCTTGTTGAACTCCGACGGCGCCAGAAGCTCAGGGCCTTCGTCGACAAGATGTTCGAGGATGCGTGCATTTCCGCGTGAGCGCGATTGGGCTACTTGCAGCATCCCGTCCGTCAGTCCCTCTAGGCGGTTTTGCATGTATGCGCGGGATTCGTTCAGCGTAAATGGCAGGAGCTGAAGCCGTTCGCAGGAAGCACTCCCGATAGCATTGGTCAGGCGATAGCCGCGTGCACTGACGACAACCCGCACGCCGGGGATAGGATCAGTGATGGTCAGTTCTTCCAGCAGCAAACGCGGAAAAGCCGTTTCGTCACGCAAAGCAGCGTGCTCGCCAGCATTGTCGATTGCATCAAGCAGCAGGACGAGCTGTCGATCCGGCACCGTCGTCCGAAGCGTCTCAGTCGCTTGGGTGAGTCTTGAGCGAAACGTTCGGATCAGGTCGCCGTCGCTGGCATTGCCGGGGAGCATGGGATCGCACAGGCCGCGGCACGCCAACAGGTTGGCGATGTGGATCAATCCCCGCTGCGGCAAGTGGCGCGCGTCGGAGGTGGCGCGGTACTGCCCCATGCCAAAGCAATCGAACAGCACCACGTCGTGGTCTTTGGCCAGCTTCGCCGCGAGCGACTGCATAAACACCGTCTTGCCGACGCCGCCGTCCGCGTGGATTAGTAGCGGCCGAGTAAGGCTTGGAATTTGAGCAACCACCGACGCCAGTTGTTCGCGTTCCACCACCGAACTGACGTCCGGGAAGCTCTCTCGAACCGGCAGGAGCTCGTCTTCGTGCTGCAGGTCCAATGCTGAGAGGACGTCTGCGCGCAGGATGACGTTTCGATGCTGGGCCAGAAGGCCTGCCTTGGTGCGTGCCAGCTCTCGAAGGTTGCTGAGTCGGATTCTGGACTGCGGATCTCGCGCGACCGACCAGTCCGCTAAGGCGATGGCCAGTTCGTGCTTGCTCTGGCGCAGGTCCCCGGAAATCCCTGTCAGACGTAGCCGTGCCGCGAACTCTGCCAGATCCTTACCCTGCAGGTTGATGGCGTCGGTGAGCTGCTTGGCCTGCGTCTTGGCGACACCCTTTAGGATCACTCCGTCTCGCAGGGCCGCGACCGCTTGTTCGAGCTCGGGAAGGATCGGGCGATTGGTGATGAGCTCGAAGCGAAGGCGATTTCGAGTCGGGCCAATACCGTGCTCGCGCTTTAGAGCGCGATACGTGCGCGCGAACTTTGCAACCGTGTGCTTGGCATCGGCCGCGCGAAATGACTTGAGCTCGGCTGCCTTGGAGTACTTGACCTGGACCACGACGACCCGTTCCGCGTCTCGGAAGGTCGCCGCGGGTCCGTAGTACAGCACCGCATCGGCGATCTCGGTCGCCTCTTGGGATACCCGGTCGCTGGGGGAGAAGCCCTCGATCGCGACCCCGACAAAGCCATCTTGCGGAAGCAGCAATCCCAAGCTCTTGCGAGCTACCCACGCTTCGTGGAACTCATGGCCGTCCCTGGATGCGCGAACGCTGTCAACGCGAACTAGAGATTTTGCCATTTTGTCCCTTTTGGTGAAGCTTCCAGCACGGAAGTCGGAAGTGCATCGAAATCCACTGTCAACATTAAGCGCACAGGTCCTTCGACTATAGCCGCATTCTCGCGACGCATGGATGTGGAGCATAGGCAGGACAGGAGCCCTCTTGGGCGTAGCGGGCGGAAGCAGAGGGACGCTGACGGGAAGCCCATGAGCCGCACGCCGAGCCGGTGCAGAAGCCTTTCATCTCCAGCAGACACACGCCTGCCCAGCCCAGCCACTTTTCCAGGAGGGGCGCGGCAGGTGCCTGGCTCTCTTGGCTGGCTGTGGCGGCTTGAGCTTCAACACCACGAACTCTGGGGCGGCCCTCGATCAGGGGCTAGGTGCGCACTCGCCGTGGGCAACCCAGGTGCTCAACAATTGCTCCCTCCTCCTGCTCCCTTCACGTACGCCAACACCCTTAGGCCTTCCTCCACATCTCAAGCACACGAGCACATCCAAGGAGAACGTCCTGCTTGAGCAGCCCGACCCAGTCCAAACGAGGTGTGCGCTCCTTGCTCGGCTCCTCCACTGTCGCGGCAAAGGCGGGGCTCTCCTCCGTAGGCCCCGGATCCGCCCCTGCTTGAGGGAGCTGAATTGGACGCACTTTCGCGCATGGGGCAAAGACGCCATGGAACCTCGTCAGGTTTGCCCTCGGAGGAGGCACAAGGCTGGCCAGCCGGCGGAGCATCTCAAGCCTGGGGAAGAGCAGGTGCATCATACCGTCCGGCAGCGGGCGCTTCATGCGGTAGGCAATGCGGCCATCCTCCGCTCGTGACAAACGCTCCAACGCAAGCGTGCCGCGTGCCCCGTAGCGGCATCGCCGCTCCAGCCCTTGCCTGTCGCCATGTGGGTCGAGGATCTCCAGCAGCGACCGAGCGGCGTTCCAAATGAGCTGTGGGGTTCGAGCAGGACGCGCCCGAGCAGGGCACGGCACGTCCCCGGGGCCCCCGCTGGGATGCGGGAGCCCCGAGGCACGGCGGCCTACTTGCGCAGCTTGAACAGCAGCACGTCGGAGCGCCGGGACTGCGGCGTGTACCAGGTGCCGTCCATCTCGAGCGCCTCGTTCAGGTTGCCCGCCACGACGACACCGTCCGGGGAGGACGCGAGATGGAGCTCATGCACGGACGTAAGCCCCAGCACGCGGACCCACCGGGACTCCAGCCCGGGACCGAAGGCCGCCAGCGTGGGCCGGGGCCGTTCGTCCTGGCGCCAACCGACGTCGCCCAGCCCGACGAGGTTCCCCGCGCCGGTCTGGGTCGTCACGATGTTCCCAGACCCGTCCACCACCATGTCTGTGAACCCGGCGTGCGCGAACTGCCGTAAGCCCACGTCCCCGCCCGCCGCGGTGAGCACGCCCACGAGCGCATCACGGGCACCTTCGTATTCCTCCGGCTCGCGGCTGACGTAGCCCTGGCCGGCGAACGACAGGTATCCGTTGAAGTTCCCGGTGAAGGCGATGCGCTGGTCGGGCAGCACGCCCACGGAGTTCACCTCGCCGTAGCGCACGCTCATCACCCGCGCCCAGCCGAAGCCGCCCCCGACGTCATACCTAGCGACGAAGCCTCCGCGCTCCGCGACGGTGCCGCCACCGAAGTCGGTGTTGCTGCCCGCATGGCCGCCCACGATGACGCCCTCGCTGGCGTCCACGGCGACGCTGTTCGCCCGCGTGCCCACCAGGGACGTCCCGTCCAGCACGCGCGACCAGAGGGGCGCGCCGTCCCACTGGAGCTTCAGCACGTAGGAGTTCGGGTACTCGTCGTCGTACGGATACGCCTTGCCCGAGTACACCGGCCCGTTGCCGAAGTCCGTGTAACCCCAGAACGTGCCGACGAGCACCGCGCTGCCATGCGCATCCGTGGCCAGGTCGAGCACCTCCATCGGGTTGTCTTGGTAATTCTCCGGGTCGCTCGGGTCACCGAACCAGGCCCGGAAGCCGCGCGTCCAGTCCACCGTGCCGTCAGGCGTGAGCTTCATCACCACCAGGCCGGAGCCCTGGGGCAGCGGCCCCTTGCCCAGGTCCGGTGCCCCGTCATAGCTGCCGGCGACCAACACGTTGCCCACCGTGGTCACCACCACCTTCTCCAACCGCACCCCTGCCTGCGTAAAGGAGCGCGTCCACGCGACGGCGCCATCCGCCCGGTGCAGGGTGACGGTGTGGCCCGACGGGACGGGCGGGGTCCCCGTGCCGAAGAGCCGGGTGACGACCGCGAACCCGCCATCCGGCGCGGTCGCCACGTGACGAGGGGCCTCCGCCCGCGCGCCTCCGACCTGACGCACCCAGGCCGTGGTCCCCGACGGCTTCGTGCCCCGGTACGAGCAGAACGGGCTGCTCTCATACGTGATGACCAGCCGGGGCGCGCCCCCGATGATGTGGCGCGCTTCCGCGTCCGTGGAGACGAAGCCCACGCTGTTGGTGCTGTCCGGCAGCAGCGCGAACGCGTACGTCCCGGAGGCCGTCACGGTGTTCGTCACGTCCAGCTCCACCCACGCATCCCGCGCGACGGCCCCCAGGTCCACCAGCGGCTCGCCCACTGGCGCCGGGCGGTGGTTCCAGTCCGTCGTCGCCCCGTCGAACGTCGACGCCCGGTAGAGCCGGGGCCCGTTGCCCGTGCCGTCAATGGCATACAGGCGCAGCGCCACCCGTTGAATGCGCTCCGGCCGCAGCTGGACATCAAAGCGCAGGAAAGCCTCCGCGCGGGGAGCCGCGTCCACCCGCAGCGAGGCGTGGTGCTGGAACTTCGAGTCCGGCGCATCCGCCGCCGCGTAGGTGTCGTGCAGCGCGCTGACGGGGACCTCGACGTACTCCGTGCGGGTCAGGCACGCGTCCGTCGGGGCTGTCTTCGCCGCGCCCGTCCAGACGAGCAGCCGGGGACGCAGCGACGCATCCGCGCTCTCCCGCGAGTAGAACGTCACGCCGTCGCTGGAGGTCGGGTACAGCCCGAACGTCACGTCCCCGTTGCCACGCACCAGGTCCGTCACGTCGTAGTCCACCCAGCTCCCCGTCGCGAGCCCCTGCGCGTCCTCCACCGGGCTGCCCGTGCGGGCCGGCCGCGAGTTCCACGTGACGCTGGCCTCGCTCCACGGCAGCCCCGTCAGCGCGTACACGGCCGGGCCGTCATCCGACCCCGAGTTCACGTACAGGCGCAGCACCGCGCGCTGCACGGCCTCCGTCAGCCCCTGCACCGGGAAGCGCAGGTAGGCCTCCTGCATGGGGGCGCTGTCCACCTTGAACGTCGTGGCGCCGCCCTGGGCCGTGCCCGGACTCTCCGCGTCGACGAACGTGTCGCCGCTCGCGGTGAAGGAGACCGGCGCGCCGGAGAGCGTGAGCGGCGCGGGCGGCGGCGGCGGGTTGTTCTCCGCGGACTCCACGGTGAGGACGAGCTGCGGCTTGTACTCGAAGGACTCGCTCGACCCGAACGTGAGGCTGTCCGTGCCCTTCGCGGAGAGGCGGAAGTCGACGCTGTAGTAGCGGCTGGGGATGTACATGCCCGACACGTCGAGCTCCACCCAGGTCCCGCTCCTCACGGGCCCCTCGCTCGAGGTGAGCAAGGCGTCGCTCCAGCTCGGCCGGGTGTTCCACGTCACGCTTTCGTCCCAGATGTGCACGCCCGGCGAGTCGTGCACGACGACCCCCTGGGCCGCGTTGTTCATGGCGAACAGGCGCAGCCTCGCGGACGTCACCGTCCCGGCAACGGGGAGCTCGGCCCCGGAGAAGCGCAGGTACGTCAGCGCCTCGGGGGTTCGCGAGACCTTCAAGGTGGAGGAAGCGCCGAAGCTCGTGTTCGGGGACGCGGCCTCCACATGCGCGTCCTCCGTGGGCGTCAGGATGACCGTCCGCGTCGTGAGCGCCGCGCGCTCCGTGCTGACGGTCTCCGCCCCTGGCGGATGTAAATCTTCTTCCACCGTCAGTGGCGCTCCGCACCCGCTCAGGGTCGCGAGCGCCACACCCATTCCCCACAACATCCCTGCGACTGTCATCCGTCTCACGCTGACTCTCCCTCTGGGACCACGAGGGGAGGACTTGAGCAACGGTTGAGCCAGACATCGGGCAAGCCGCTCGAAGTGCTCCTGGGCCCGCGGACGTTCGAGTGGCTGGACCGCGGCCCCTAGGCCTGCTCAACCAGCCGACCTTTTGCGAGGGCCTCCTCCACCTGTTTTCGACACTCCTCGGCCGGAGCCTCGTATTTGTAGTCCGCCAGCGCTTCCGCCCGGGCGGGGTAGAAGAACCGGAGGCTCGCCCACCCATGCCTCCGCCGGTCCCCTGACTCGGACCGCAGCAGTTGGAGGATGGGCTCCTCGTACTTCGCCAGGTCCTCGCCGCGCTGTGCCAGCTCCGCCAGAATCAGATGGGAGATGTAGTACTCCGCCTCCAGGCGCTGGCTCAGTGACGCCGGGTTCGCTCGACGCAGGTCGTTGTTCAGGAACCTCGCGACGAAGAAGAACGGAAGTCCTCCGACCCCGTAGCCCACCACCCATCCCACCAGCACGCCCCCAGCTGCCCCCATCCATCCCAGGAGGCCGTGCCCCACGAATGCGCCCACACCCGCGCCCGCCAGGACCGACAGCAACCGAAACAAATCGAAGACGGTGAACACCCGCTGTCTCCTTCCCTCGAAAGCCCGTGCCGGAATGGCACACACCCAGGCCCGCCAGGATGACAACCTGACGGGCTGGTGGCTCGATTCGAGGGGCCAGGCCCTGCACCCGCGCAGGAGCCGTCGCCTCCTTCAGCAAGTATCCGGCCAGGGTACTGCCGCCGAAGCCCAGGCCCGTCGCCCCTTGAGCGTCTTCAGCGCTTCAGCCACATCGGCTCGCCGGGGCACAGCCGGCAGCGGGCCTCTGCGTTGGCACAGGAGGTCGCGCAGGACGGGAGCGCCGCGCGGGCCGAGCTTCCGGCGCGGTACAGCAGGTCCTGATACGCGATGGAACCGACAATGGGGTGCATGCTCTGGAACTGCACCACCGTGGCCCCCGAGCGCTTCAGCCGGAAGGTCGGCGTCCCCACCGCCAACGCCGTCCGGATGGCCTGCACGCCGCCCGCCGTCTTGTCCTCGCCGTAGGTCGCCGTGCCCTGCGTGATTTCAAGCCGGCCCGCGGACGTGAGGAAGCCCACCAGCTCCACTTCATTCGTCGCCGGGCACCCTGCCCTGCACACCGCGAGGTTCGCGGACGTCTGGGTCGTGGGCACGAGAGACGAATTGTGGATGCGGTGGTTGTAATACAGCACGTCGCGCTCGATGGTCGGCCGTGTGCCCGTCTTGAACCACTGGATGTAGTACGCGGTCATGTCGTACGCGGGCCACTGCTTCCCCGTCGACGGCCGGATGTTGTGGTGCTCGTGCTGGTCGTTCCAGGTGACGATCTGGACCTCGTCCAGGCCGTCGGCAATCACATTCTCCCAGATGGAGCGGAGCGTCAGGGAGTTGCGCGCCTCCCAGAAGGCCTTGTCCTTGGGCCGGTAGTCCTGACTGCTCATCGGATGGATCCACTGTTTCCCGTACCCGGCCGCCTTCGTCTTCAGGCTCCCGGAGTACCCCGCCGTCGTCACCGGGACGGCCGTCCCCCACCCCGCGTAGGCATCCCCCACACTCTTGTACTCCTCGAAGAGCGCCGTGCTCCCAGTGCCAAGGAAGACCGGCACCAGGTACAGGCTCATGCCCAGCTCCGTTGACGCGCGCTGCTTCACGGTGGCGTAGAACGCCGCCGTCCGGCCCTGCGCGGCGGGATTGAACAGGCCAACGACATACTTCCCATCCGGCCGCCGCAGGAGCGCCGCGGAGCCCTTCAGCTGACCCAGGATGCGAATCATCAGGTCCTGGTCCCCCGCCTGGCTCCCCGTCCCCAGGATGGTCATGTCGAAGTTGGGGATGATGTCGAAGCCGCCGGCCTGCGAGGCCGCGTCGACAATCGTCTTCGCCCGCGTCCACACCGCGCCGTTGTTCACGTCGCTGTCGGTCCACAGGTTCAGATAGAAGCCATCAATGCCAATCCTCGCCGCGAGCTCGATTTCGTCCTTCGCGTCGCGAAGCCGCCAGTCAGTCTCCGCGCGGGGAAGTCTCGGGAGCGGCCGCTCTCGCATCATGCCGCCGTAGGCCGCGTGGCTTCCGCTCTCGCCATTCACCGCGATGTAGGCGCGCTCGTAGTAGTCATTGGACGTCGGGTTGGTGTTGTCGAACGACACCGGGTAGTAGTGCCAGTGCGCATACACCCGCTTCGCCGAGTTCCGTAGCGTGGTACGCGGCACCGCGGTGAACGGCCACTCGCAGGGGCCACAGTCCGGCCCGCAGTCGACTCCCGTCTCGGTGCCGTTGCGCACCCGGTCCGAGCAGGTCGCGGCGGGCGTCACGCTCAGCGGGAAACTGGACTGGTTATCGCTCTCGTTCGTCTCCGCCGGCAGGCGGTTGATGTCATCCACGTGCGCGAGGAGCGTGTGGGCCCCCGCCGTGGCCGGCGCGGTCCACGCCTTCGTCCCCGCAGGGCCGGAGTTGGCGGTGAGCGTGACGCTGCCCCCCGGCGCGATGGAGCTCGTGTACGTGTCCGACCACGACACCTGTGTACCGTTCACCCAGAAGGAGAGGCCGTGGACGATGCCCGCGGGCGTCGCGACGTTCCCCGCGTTCCGGATGGTCGCGCTGAAGGTGACGGCACTGCTCGGAACCACCGTGGTGGGACTCACGCCCGTGACGACGAGGTTGTAGCCGTCCACGAGCGCCCCCTGCTGCGAGGCCAGGGGCTCCTGGAGCGGATCCCCGCCACAGCCCATCCACGCGGCCAGCAGCCCCAGGGACAGGACCTTCCAGGTGCTCTTCAAGTCGTGATTCGCGGGGTGCATCCACAGGCTCCGTTCCAGCTCGCATCTTCCTGTCGCGCCATCACGAGATGGATGGCGCGCTCCACGGGCGGGCAGGCTCCATTGTCGCGGTGGAGCTGAACGGGTTGCTTCAGAAAAAACGGTATTTCAAGAAATGAAGCCTGGATCCGGCGCCAGAGGATGTCCCCACCGGGTCCGGCGACGGCGTGCCCTTCCGTGCTGACGGGTTCCTGCTTCCCGTCGCATAGGAAATCGATGCCCGCGGTGTCCCGCGCCGGGACCTTCGCAAGGAAGCGCTCACCGGAGGCGCCTCGCCCGACGATGACGCCGAACCGGGGGCTGCCGTCGCGTTCGTGGCGGCAGCGATGTCACCGAATGGATACCTTGTCCAAACACGAGGCGCGGACGGCTCATGCCGCCCGCCGCGCAGCGAGTGATAACCGTTGGGGGCTACGGCTCAGTGTCTCGGGCCGGTTGCGTGACGTTCAGCGCTCGGCTTCCATGCGCGCCTTCTCACGGACAATGACATCGCGCACGTGGTCGCGCAGGGCGTGCACGTCCCCGGCGAAGCCCTCCGGGTCGATGGGCTCCAGCACGCGCACCCGGGCGTGGACCGCCTGCTGGATGACCAGCCCGTGCTTGGGCATGGTCCGCGCGGTGCCAGTGAGGACCACGGGGATGATGGGGCAGCGCTGCTGGATGGCCAGCGTGAAGGCGCCGTCCTTGAAGGCCTTCACCTCCCCATCCTTGGAGCGGGTGCCTTCGGGAAACATCAGGATGGGGACGCCACGCGACAGCCAACGCTCACACCCGGCCATCATCTGGATGATGCTCGCCCGGTCTCCGCGGATGAGCGGCACATACCGGTTGAGATGCATGTTCCAGCCGATGAGCGGCAGCTTGAAGTTCTCCGCCTTGGAGACCCACTTGAAAGGCCGGTAGAGGCCGAAGAGGACCAGGATGTCCCCCAGCGACTCGTGGTTGGCCACCAGCACCGCCGCGCCCTTCCAGGGCAGGCGTTCGCGGCCCTCCACCCGCAGGTGCCACATCGGGTTCACGTAGAAATACAGCTGTGCCCAGAAGCACGAGTACAGGTGAAGCACGCGTCCATTCGCGTCAAACGGGCGGGTGAGCGCCCACAGCAGGAGCGCTCCAAGGAACAACACCGCGCTGGACAGCGCGAGGAAGGTCCAGAACGCGATCGAGAGGAGGATTCGGATGGCTCCCACTCTGTCATGGATGGATGGTTCCACACAGCGTAGGTGTGCATGGATGACGCGTGGTGCACGAAGCGGGTCGCGTGGGTGACAGCTTCCATCGCGGCGCCGGCCTCGAGCGTCAGCGACCATTCGCCCGTGCTGAGCTGGGTGGGGACGTCCTTCCAGAAGAGGCGCACGTATCCGGAGGTCTCCCATCCCGCCTATACGCTGTAGGAGGAAGACCGGTGCCAGAGGATGTCCCCGCCGGGTCCGGCGACGGCGTGACCTTCACTGCCGATAGGCTCCTCCTTCCCGTCGCACAGGAAGTCGATGCCCGCGGTGTCGTGGGCCGGGACCTTCGCGAGGAAACGCTCACCGGACGCGCCGCGCGCGACGATGACGCCGAACCTCGGGCTGCCGTCGCGTTCGTACAGCACCGTGTACGTCTCGATGCGGCCGGGGCCCGTGGCGCCCTCCACGAACGGAGGGACCGGGCCGCGCGCGGCGTCGGCTTCCGCCTGATGCTCGAAGGGCTGGGGCAGTGTTCCAGCAGGCTGCGGTTCGCGCGTGAGCACGAGGCTGTGATTGTGCGTAGCGAAGCCGCCGTTGCCAAAGAGCAGGCCATGACGGCCCTGCACGCGCAGCCGCTGCACCATGCTGACCACCGCGTGGCTCATGTAGTTGGCGATGGGCCCACCGCCGAACGTGAGCCCCCCGAACACGGTGGCGGGCTTCTCCAGCGGCCAGCCCAGCACCCGGCGCGCCATCTTCGGCACGCACGGGAAGCAGCTGTAGAGCTCCACGAAGTCGAGCATGTCGACGGTCAACCCATTCAACTCCAGCGTGCGGCGCAGCGACACGGCCATGCTCGGTGAGCTTGCATAGCCATCGCGCGCGAGGAAGTCCTCCGGCTCATGCGCCGCCGCGCCCCGTCCCACGTACACGAGGCGGTCCTCCGGCACACCGCGCGCGAGCGCATTCGCCAGGCTGGTGACCAGGAACCCCGCGCCCTGGTTGACCGCGCTGTTCGCCACCATCCGCTTCCAATACGGAAACGCGATGGGCCGGTTGGACGCGGAGGGCGTGACAATCTCTTCCACGGACAAAGGCTCGCGGATCCACGCCCCCGGATTGCCCGCCGCGACCTGCGAGAACCGCGACCAGATTTCGCCACTCTCCCGCTGCGCCTCCGCCAGCGTCTGGCCATACGCGGCACGGCCGGCGTTCTCATACAGGGGATAGACGTCGACCGGAGAGTTGAGGCCGTAGCGCTTCCGGTAGGCCGCGTGAGCCTGGACACCGATGCTCGTCGCGGCGTTGTGCGCGGAGGGTGCATCCCCCGCAGCCAGCGCCGCGCGCCGGGCCGCCGTGCGCAGGGCCTCGCCGCCCACGACCGCCGCGACCTCCACGGCACCGGAAGCAACGCGGTTGGCAGCCTCGTGGAGCAGCCGCACCGGACTGTCCCCGTTGGCCTCCGCCGTCTGTTCATGAATGCGCGGCCGGGCGCCCAGGCGTTCCGCCAGCGCGAGCGGCAACGGGCCCATCTGCCGGAACGAGAGCTGATCCACCACCGCCAGCGAATCCAGCCGGGAGAGCCACCCACCGCCCGCATCCGCGTCCGCCGCCCGCAGCGCGGCCTCCATCAAGCCCAGCGAATCCAGGCCCCGCAGCGGATCCTCCGGCCGGTCGTTGATCTGCCCCACGCCCACGATGACGGGAATCCGGTTCGCGTCCTTCATGCCTCGCCTCCTGACCGACCTGCTCCCATGGCCAGCCATTCCGGTCAATGAGCCCATATTACCCGGATGGAATTGACGCCTGTTTCTACCCGGATAATATCCCCAACATGATTTCTCCTTCCGCCACCTGGACCGCCTTCACCGGCCAACGCCTGCTTGCCTCCGGCTCACCGGCCGAGGTCGTCACCGCCGCCAAGGCCGCGCTCGACGCGGGCGAGCATGAATCCCTGCTCCTGTTCGATGACGCCACGGGCCGGACCGTGGACTTCCACCTGCGCGGCACGCTGGCGGAGGTGCTCGCCCGCCTCCAACCCGCGCCGGACCCGGCCTCCGAGTCCTCCGAGCCCCGAGGCCCCGGCCGTCCGAAGCTGGGCGTCGTGGCCCGCGAGGTGACGCTGCTCCCCCGCCACTGGGAGTGGCTGTCCGAGCAACCCGGCGGTGCGTCCGTGGCCCTGCGCAAGCTGGTGGAGGCCGCTCGCGCGAACAGCGGCGACGCCGACCGTGTCCGCCGCGCCCAGGCCGCCGCGGACCGCTTCATGACCACGATGGCCGGCAACGCGCCGGGCTACGAGGAGGCCGCCCGCGCGCTCTACGCGGGCGACCGCACCCGCTTCAACAAGTGGACCCGGAGCTGGCCGGACGACATCCGCGACTGCGCCCGAAAGCTCGCGGCCCCCGCGTTCTCCAAGGAGACACCATGAACCACCAGTGGGTGCTGAAGTCGCGTCCCCACGATGAAGTCTCCGATTCCTGCTTCGAATGGCGTCAGACGCCGGTGCCGGCCCCGGGTCCCGGCGAAGCACTGGTGCGCGTCGTCTGGCTCGCCATCGAACCCACCCAACGCACGTGGCTCAATCCCCACGCGACCTACATCCGGCCCGTCGAGCTCGGCGAGGTCATGCGCGGGGCAGGTGTCGGACAGGTCATCGCGTCCCGTTCCGAACGGCTGGCCGTGGGCGACTGGGTGACGGGCATGACGGGCTGGCAGGAGTACGCGCTGGCCGGTGACGCGGGCCTCTTCGGCTTCAACAAGGTGCCGGACGGCATCGACCCCAAGGCCATGCTGAACCTCTACGGCGCCAGCGGGCTGACCGCGTGGATTGGCTTGACGGACGTGGCCCGCGCGGCTCCAGGTGAGACCGTCCTGGTCTCCGGCGCCGCGGGAAGCGTGGGCTCCATCGCCGGACAGGTCGCACGGCTCCGAGGCTGCCGCGTCATCGGCATCGCGGGCGGCCAGCACAAGGTCGATTGGGTCACCCGCGTTGCCCGGTTCGACGCCTGCATCGACTACAAGTCCGAGGACGTCCGGACGCGCCTCCAGGCACTGGCGCCCAAGGGCATCGACGTCTTCTTCGACAACGTGGGAGGGCCCGTGCTGGAGGCGGCGCTGGACCACCTGGCGGTACGCGCCCGCGTGGTGCTCTGCGGCGCGGTCTCCTCCGGCTACAAGGACCGTGACTACGGCGCCACGCCGCGCAACTACATGCAGCTGGCCTTCCAGCGGGCACGCATGGAGGGCTTCATCTTCCTGGACCACGTCCCGCGCTTCCCCGAGGCCTTCCGCGAGCTGTCCACCTGGGCGGCCCGGGGGGAGCTCGCCCTGACGGAGACCGTCGCCGAAGGGCTGGAGCAGGCGCCGTCCGCCCTGCGCGGCCTGTTCGAGGGTCGGAACCTGGGCAAGCAGCTGGTCCGCGTCGCGGCCCCTGTCTGAGCGCGGTAGCCTGCCGCCTCCCACCTCACGCACGGAGCCCCGGATGAAACTCCAGCCCACGCTGACCACCATTCTCGCCCTCGCCACGGGCGCCGCGGAAGCCCGGGACCCCGCGAAGGACGAGCGCGAGCTGCTCAAGGTCGAGGCCGCGCTCTGCCGCGCCTTCGAGACCGCCGACGTCGCCACGCTGCGAAAGAGCCTGGACGCGCGCTTCACGCTCACCGACTCCAAGGGCACGGTGACCGACCTGGAGCAGAACCTGGCGGAGGTGGCGAAGAAGGACCCCGTCTATGAGGTCTTCCGCAACCACCACCAGAAGATCCGCCTGTATGGCGACGCCGCCGTCGTCACCGGCATCACCACCCTCAAGGGCCACTCCGGCAAGACGCAGTTCGAAGGCGACTTCCAGTTCACCGACACCTGGGTCTACCGCGAGGGCCAGTGGAAGCTCGCCGCGAGCCACGCGACCCGGCTGGCGAAGTAACCCGCCTCACGCCGCTTCGGCCCCGGCCTCCGGCACAGGGCCGTCCCCGAACTCCAGCCCGTCGCGCCGCTGGTCGAGCTTCTCCTGGAGCGCCCGGATGATCTGGATGCTGAAGAGGGCCATGACCAGGGCGGAGCCAGCGGCGATCAGGCCCACCACGGCGCCGGCGGTCGACATGCCCCCATCCGCCGTCTCCAGCTTCCCGATGATCCGCTGGTCCACCTGATTCATGATCCGCGACAGGACGTTGGCCCCCCACCACACGGAGAGGGGAAGCACCGAGGCGAAGTGCGCCCCACCCAGCCGCGTCGCGACATCCTTCATCAGGTGGTAGGGCTTCACCCAGTTGGCCAGGGGAATCAGCCACCACCAGACCGCCATCGCAGGGGAATCCCCGATGTCACGCCCCAGGGCCTTGAGCTGACGGACGACCCGGTGGAACCACATCAGGAGGAAGACCTGGGCCAGGAGGCCTCCCCCCACGTTCAGGAAGACCACGCCCGCGGCGGGCACGCCCTGCACCTCTTCGGTGAACACCCCCAGGGACAGGATGACGTGGAGGCCCAGGCTCAAGAGGTCCGTCGCCGCGGAGAACTGGAGCGCGGTCACCGCTCGCCGAGCTCGGCCACGGGAGTCGGGCACCTCCAGGGCGGAGAGCCGCATGCACTCGCGGCACTGGCCGTTCTCCTGTTCGCACCCCGAGCACACATATCTTCCACACCGCGCGCAGGTGCGCACCGCTGCCCTTTCGGGATGCTGCGGACACACGGCCTGTGACTCAACTTCCCCCTCGACGGCACTGAGCATGAAGAGAGGAATTAGGGCCTGCCTTCAACCCTTCGTCAATCCCACATGGGAAAGGCTGGCTCCCAGCCGCTTCAAGCCTTCTGGAATGCGTGTCGCAGGAATACCGCCATATCCCAGCACCAGCCCTGGCCGAGCTCGTGGCCCCGCGAAGTAACGCGACAGGCTGATGAGCCCCACATCCACCGCCCGGGCCCGAGCCACCGTCTCCCGCTCCAACGCCACGCCGCCTCGCCGGAACGTCGCGCACAGGTGCAGGCCCGCCACGGAGGGCACCACCTGGAGCCAGTCTCCGCAGTGGCGCGAAAGCCCCTCCGCCACGCGCGCGTGCCTCGCCTCGTAATCCCGCCGCATCTTGCGGATGTGCCGCGCCAAGAGCCCACTGTCGATGAACCGCGCGAGCGCTGCCTGCTCCGGCACCGGACTGTGCCAATCCATCACGCGCCGTGCCCACCGCAGCTCCCGCTGGAGCGACGGCGGCGCGACGAGGAACCCCATCCGCAGCATGGGGACCATCACCTTCGAGAACGAGCCCACATAGAGCACCCGCCCGGAACGGTCCATCCCATGCAACGTCTCCAGGGGCCGTCCGCCAAAGCGGAACTCGCTGTCGTAGTCGTCTTCAATCACCACCGCGTCGCGCCGCTTCGCCCACTCCAGCAGCGCCACCCTGCGCGCGGGCGACATGGGCATGCCCAGCGGGAACTGGTGCGACGGCGTGACGTAGACGAGCCGAGCGGCGTCCGGCAGCGCGGCCACGTCCAGCCCTTCCGCGTCCACCGGAACAGGCACGACGCGCGCGCCCAGCGACTGGAACACCTGCCGCGCGGGCGGATAGCCCGGCTCCTCCATGGCGACGCAGTCCCCCGGCTCGATGAGCACCCGGCCCACGAGGTCCAGCGCCTGCTGCGCGCCATTGGTGATGAACACGTCATCTACCTCCGCGCGCACGCCCCGCGAGACGCCCACGTGCCGCGCCACCGCCTCCCGCAGCCCCCGGTGCCCGGCAGCGTCCACGTAGCCCCCGGACATCGTGGCGGCCCGCAGCTGGCGCGCCACCAGCCGGCGCCAGGACTCGAATGGGAAGCCCGAGACATCCGGGCTGCCCACGCCAAAGTCATACGCGGCGGGAGCCAGCGGTGCGGGCAGGTCCGGCAATGAGCGCCAGAAGGCCCGGGCGCGCAGCGGCACCTGGGCCTCCCGCCCTGCCCTGCCACGCGGCCGTGACGCCTCTCCCTGGACGAAGCTCCCCGCCCGCGTGCGCCCCGCGATGAGGCCCTCGGCGGTGAGCCATTCATACGCCACGCCCACGGTGTTCCGGGCCACGTCCAGGCGCAGGGCCAGCTCGCGGGTGGGCGGCAACCGCTCCCCACGGCGCAGGCGCCCGTCGAGGATGGCCGCGCGCAGCCCCCGGTAAATCTGCCCGGCCAGGTCCCGGCGTCCCCGGAGCTCCACATGGAAGTCCATGCCGCATCCTCCCACGGATTGGCCCAATGAAATTCGTCAATCCTGGCCCTGTCACCGGGCCAGCGGCGGACCATCCTTCCGGCATGGCCGATTCCACCTACGCCTCCCACCCCGTCGACTCCGAACGCATGCCGTGGATCCCCATGGGCCGGCCCGGGCTCGCGTTCAAGCCGCTGCGCTTCTTCCGCGACGGCAGCGGCTGGATGTACCTCTTCCGCCTGGAGCCCGGCACCCTCATCCCCCGGCACCGCCACGTCGGCGAGTCGCACGCCTTCAACATCTCCGGCCACCGCCAGCTGCTCGACACCGGCGAGGTGATTGGCCCGGGCACGTATGTCTATGAGCCGTCCGGCAACGTCGACAGCTGGCAGGTCGTGGGCGATGAGCCCCTCGTCCTGCACATCACCGTGAAGGGCGGCATCGAATACCTGGGCGACGACGGTCAGGTCCTCAAGAGCGTGAGCCCCGCGGAGCGGCTGGAGACGTACCGCCGCTGGTGCCAGGAGAACGGCGTGGAGGCCCTCGCCACCATCGAGTGACGAATGCGGTTGCCCCAGCCTCCGCCCCCGGGCAGGAGGAGGCCTGGACCCCCTCACCGGAAGGAAGCCCGCCCATGCCGCCCAGGCCCACCGCCCCGCCCCAGCTCCAGTCAGCGCCCGAAGCGCTGCGCAAGTTCGTCGAGGGCCTGTTCACCCTGGACGTCGAGGAGCCCTGGGCCCAGCCCGCGGAGGTGAAGGAGACGGGCGCCGCTCCCTGGCGGCCGCCCAACGCCTACACGCTGGTGATGGGGAACCTGGACGTCGAAGGCAACGTGCTGGTGGAAGCCGCCAGGCGGGACGAGGGGGTCCTCATCGTGTTCGGCGACGTCACGTGCCGCAACCTCTTCGTCGGCGTGGGCTTCACCTTCGTCTGCACCGGCACGCTGCGCGTGAAGGAGACGCTCGTCGCGACCTCGATGGACAGCGTGACGTACGCGGCGGGAGTGGTGGAGGCGGAGCTCGTCGACTCCGGCTCTGGCGCGTGGCTCACCCTCTTTGGAGACGCGTCCCAGCTGCATGCGAAGCATCTCACGCACTACGTGATGAACGGCCGCAAGGTCATCAAGTCGCAGAACCCTCCCGACCTGCGCACGCTTGTCGTTCCGGAGGTCCTCGACCTGGAGGAATGGGATTCCCTCTCCGCGGAGGAGCAGGCGGACGAGGACCCGAAGGTCCTCATCAAGCTGGACACGCGAGCCGCCCACAAGCGCCTGGCCCAGGGCGAGAGCCTCTTCCTCTCGCCCTGAGAAGGCCGCATTCGGCCCGTGCGCTCCGTGCGGGCCGTCCTCACGCGGAATGTCAGACACGCTTGATAGCTTGCGTACTGTCCGAGGCCGGACGGACGACAAGCTTTCGCTCCCCCCTGGCGACAAGCGTTCTCACAAACCGAGGAACATCTTGAAACATATTGGATTGAAGTCCCTGGCCGCCGTGTGGCTGACGTGTGCTTTGACGGGCTGTGGCGCGGAGATGGAGCAGGGCGCTGAGACGGAGCTGGAGAACCCCACCGAGGCCGCTGAACAGGCCCCTGCGGAGGAGAAGGGTCCCCCGCCGGAAGAACGGGTGCAGGCCCTGGCCGGATGCACCAGCAGCATTGCCCTCACCCCCAACGTGACTGTCACCGGCATCAGCGCGAACGCGGGGGAGTACTCCTGCACGTACACGCTGTACGTCGCGTCCGCGAACAGCAACCTCACCTTCAGCACCTCCGGCGGTTCGGGCGACGTGGACCTGTATGTGAAGTACGGCTCGGAGCCGACCACGGGGAGCAGTACCTGTAGCTCCGCTGGCTCCAGCAGCACGGAGTCCTGCTCCATCACCGGCTCGCAGGTGGGCACGTATTACGTGAAGTTGTACGGCTACTCTGCGTTCAGCGGCGCGACCCTGAAGGCGACGTCCACGCCTTCCGGACAGACGGGCTGCACCAGCAGTACCACGCTGACCAAGGACGTGACCCTGACCGGCATCAGCGCGAACACGGGCGACTGGTCCTGCATCTACAAGCTGTATGTCCCCACCGGTGCCACCAAGGTGACGTTCAACACCAGCGGCGGCAGCGGCAACGCCGACCTGTTCGTGCGCCGGGATGCCTCCCCCACCGAGTCGGTCTACGACTGCAAGTCGGGCAGCCTCTACAGCAACTCCGAGACCTGCTCCGTCAACGTGACGTCTCCCGGGACCTACTGGGCGCGCCTGTACGGCACCGGGTCGTTCTCCAATGTGAGCATCACGGGAACCTACACCCTGTCGGAGGGCCAGCCGGGGTGCACGTCCACCAGCCCGCTCAACAACAACACCACCACGTACGGCCTGAGCGCGCCTCCGGGAGGCTTCTCCTGCGACTACACGCTCACCATCCCGTCGGGGGCTTCGAGCGTTACCTTCAGCACCACCAGTGGCTCGGGCGGCACCGCGTTCCTCTACGCGAAGCTTGGCAGCGCGCCCACGCTGTCCTCCTATGACTGCGTGGCCAACACGAGCAGCAGCAACAACCAGACGTGCACCGTCTCCAATCCCGCGGCGGGCATCTGGCACGTGCGCGTGTACAACGCTTCCTCGTCCGGAACGCTCACCAACGCCTCCCTGCGCGGCGCCTACGTCACCGGCGGCACGGGGAACCCGGGCACGGGCACGCTGACCAACAACGTCCCGGTGACGGGCCTGTCGGGCGCGAAGGACTCGTACCGCTACTGGACCATCACCGTGCCGGCCGGGAAGAGCTCGCTGCTCGTGCAGACGATGTTCGGCACGGGCGACGCGGACCTGTACGTGCGTCAGGGCTCGAAGCCCGAGGACTCCGTCTACGACTGCCGTCCCCTGACGGGCGGCAACACGGAGTCGTGCCTCATCAGCAACCCCGTCGCGGGCGTCTACCACGTGATGATCAAGGGCTACACGGACTACGCCGGGCTGACGCTTCAGGCGTCCTACTGAAGCCGCCCTGTAGGCACTGATGTGTGAAGCAGTGCCCGGCCCCGAGGTGATTTCTTCCCTCGGGGCCGGGGTTGGGGGAACACTCCGGACCCATGAGCGCTCGGCGGTTCGACGTGGTGGTCCTCGGCTCCGGTCCCGGCGGTGAAGGGGCTTCGATGAAGGCGGTGAAGTCCGGCCGCAAGGTGTGCACCGTGGAGCAGGGAGCCCTCGTAGGCGGTGCCTGCACCCACACCGCCACCATCCCCTCCAAGGCCCTGCGCCACGCCATCCAGCGGCTGATGGACGTGCAGCAGGACCACCCGGAGATGCGGGCGGACCTGGCCCGGCACACCACGCTCAAGGACATGATGCGCGTGGCGACCACCGTCGTGTCCAAGCAGGTGCAGCTGCGCACCACCTTCTACGAGCGCAACCGCGTGGAGCTGGTGGTGGGCCGCGCGAAGTTCCGGGACGCGCACACGGTGGAGGTGACGGAGCCGCGCGGCTCCGTGGAGCTGCTCACCGCGGACGCCTTCGTCATCGCCACGGGCTCCAGGCCCTACCGGCCCGTAGGCGTGGACTTCCGCCACCCGCGCATCTTCGACTCTGACACCATCCTCAAGCTGCGTGAGTCCCCGCTGTCGATGATCATCTACGGCGCGGGCGTCATCGGCTGCGAGTACGCCTCCATGTTCCGGATGCTCGGCGTGAAGGTGGACCTGGTGAACACGCGCGACCGGCTGCTGTCCTTCCTGGACGACGAAATCTCGGACGCCCTCTCCTACCACCTGCGCGAACAGGGCGTGCTCATCCGCCACCAGGAGGAGATGGTCTCCGTGGAGCCGCACGACGACAGCGTGGTGCTCCAGCTGAAGAGCGGCAAGCGGCTGAAGGCGGATGTCTTCCTCTGGGCCAACGGCCGCTCCGGCAACAGCCAGGACCTGGGGCTGGAGGCGCTGGGCATCGCGGTGGACGCGCGCGGGTGCATCCAGGTCAACGACGGCTACCAGACGTCCGTGCCCCACATCTACGCGGTGGGTGACGTGGTGGGCGCCCCGTCGCTGGCGAGCGCGTCCTATGACCAGGGCCGCTTCGCCGCCACGCACATCGTGGAGGGGCGGGCGGAGCACAAGCTGGTGAAGGACATCCCCACCGGCATCTACACCAGCCCCGAAATCAGCAGCCTGGGCCGCACGGAGCGCGAGCTCACCCAGGCGGGCGTCCCCTATGAAGTCGGCCACGCCTTCTTCAAGAGCCTGGCGCGCGCGCAGATTACCGGCCGCACCGTGGGCATGCTGAAGCTGCTGTTCCACCGGGAGACGCGAGAGATTCTCGGCATCCACTGCTTCGGGGACAACGCCTCCGAAATCATCCACATCGGCCAGGCCATCATGGCGCAGGACTGGCCGGGCAACGGCATCGACTACTTCATCAACACCACCTTCAACTACCCCACCATGGCGGAGGCGTACCGCGTGGCGGCGCTCAACGGCCTCAACCGGCTGTTCTGAAACACGAAGGGCACCGCGGGCTTCTGAAGCCCACGGTGCCCCGGATGTGTCACGTCAGGACGCGCTTAGTAGCGGTAGGTGTCCTGCTTGTACGGGCCGCTCTTCTGCACGCCGATGTAGTTCGCCTGCTCGGGGGTGAGTTCGGTGAGCTGGGCGTTGAGCTTCTTGAGCTGGAGCCGGGCGACCTTCTCGTCCAGGTGCTTGGGCAGCACGTACACCTTGCCCACCTGGTACTTGTCGCTGTGCGAGTAGAGCTCAATCTGCGCGATGGTCTGGTTCGCGAAGGAGCTGGACATCACGTAGCTGGGGTGACCGGTGCCGCAGCCCAGGTTCACCAGACGGCCCTTGGCCAGCAGGATGATGCGCTTGTTGTCCGGGAAGATGACGTGGTCGACCTGGGGCTTGATCTCCTCCCACTTGTACTGCTCCAGGGAGGCGACCTCGATCTCATTGTCGAAGTGGCCGATGTTGCAGACGATGGCCTGGTCCTTCATCTTGGCCATGTGCGCATGGGTGATGACGGACTTGTTGCCCGTGGCGGTGACGAAGATGTCCGCCTTGTCCGCGGCGTAATCCATGGTCACGACGCGGTAGCCCTCCATCGCGGCCTGGAGCGCGCAGATGGGGTCGATTTCCGTCACCCACACCTGGGCGGACAGCGCGCGCAGGGCCTGCGCGGAGCCCTTGCCCACGTCGCCGTAGCCCGCGACGACGGCGATCTTCCCGGCCACCATCACGTCCGTGGCGCGCTTGATGCCGTCCACCAGGGACTCACGGCAGCCGTAGAGGTTGTCGAACTTGCTCTTCGTCACGCTGTCGTTGACGTTGATGGCGCGGAACAGGAGCGTGCCCTTGGCGGACATCTCCTGCAGGCGGTGCACGCCCGTGGTCGTCTCTTCCGTGACGCCCATGATCTTGGCGCTCTTGCGCGAGTACCAGGTGCCGTCCTCGGCGAGCTTGGCCTTGATGGAGGCGTACAGCTCGCGCTCCTCCTCGCTCTCGGGGTTGGCGATGACGGACAGGTCCTTCTCCGCGCGCTTGCCCAGGTGCATGAGCAGCGTGGCGTCACCGCCGTCGTCGAGGATCATGTTCGGACCCTCGTGGTCGCTGCCGGCGGGGCCGAACTCGAAGATGCGGTGGGTGAAGTCCCAGTATTCCTTCAGGGACTCGCCCTTGTGGGCGAACACCGGGGTGCCGGCCTCCACCAGCGCGGCGGCGGCGTGGTCCTGCGTGGAGAAGATGTTGCACGAGGCCCAGCGCACCTGCGCGCCCAGCGCCTGGAGCGTCTCCACCAGCACGGCCGTCTGGATGGTCATGTGCAGCGAGCCCGTGACGCGAGCGCCCTTGAGCGGCTGCTGCTTCGCGTACTCCTCGCGGATCGCCATGAGCGCGGGCATCTCGCTCTCGGCGATGCGGATCTCCTTGCGGCCCCAGCTGGCGAGCTTGAGGTCGGCGATGGCGTAGTCCTGATTCTGCTTCTGGGTAACCGCGGTCATGTGTGGCTCCGGATCCAGGTGGCGCGCCTGCCGGCAAGGGAGAGGCTTGGGCCCTGGAAAGAAAGGCCGCCTCACCCTCGCAAGAAACGCGTTCAGGTGAGCGCCGTTGGGTCAGTCGGCTTCGAGCCTGGGGCCGGAAAGGCCTCGCAACGCTCCTCGAAGTCGCGGGGGAAACTACGGGAAGGCGCCCTGAATTTCAAAGGGAGATTGCCTCCCTGGGGGACAGCCGGAAGTCGCGCCTGGAGGTGTCCTGGCGGACAGGCGGAGGGAGTGTCCCGAGGGGTGGGAGGATCTGCTCCCTCCCTGCCTCCAAACGAGCGCGTGCTCTACCTGTCGGACAGCGGAGGACCCGGCGAGGCACCGCGCCATGTCGCAGCCCGAGACGACGCGGTACGCGCCAGGATTGAAGCCCCCCTGGCGGAGGTGTCACCGGAACGCATTGACCACGACGGCAGACGCCATGGAGCCATCGAGAATGGCCGTGCCGGACTTTGACTCGGGCCGCTTCCGCATCTGGTCCTCGCTCAGCCGTGCCACCGCGCAGATGGGCACCTCGTCGCCGTCTGGAGGGTGGGCCTTGTAGTACCGGACGACGGCCTGCGGCCCGCTCGTCCAGACCTGTCCGTACAGCCGGGTTGTCGTCTCCAGCGGGCCCAGATCGCGCATGAGGACGCTCTCGATCTCGCCATCGTAGAGGGTGATGCGGCGTGATCTCATCTGGTTCGCGTCCAGTTCCACGAGCGCGGCGTCCCCCACATGCAGCTTCAGGTATCGCATGGCTTCGAGCGCCTTCTCCGGACACTCTTGCGATCCAGGCGAGCCGTCCGAGCGTAATGAAACTCCACCGGCCGTGGTGCATGCCACGGACGTGGCAAGTAGGACGACAGAGGAGAGCAGTAGAGCTCGGCTGGTGGGCATGATCGGAAATTCTACTGCCGAATCAGGGTGCGATCCATCCTCACCAAGACCTGCTGGTTGCCGTCAGATCGGAAAATCTGAAGGGCCAGATCCACGAGCTGCCCGTTCTTCTCGAAGGCACGCTTGTCCGCCACGACGGCGATGGCTCCTGACTGCCCTGGAGCAATCGCGGAACGGGTCATCCGAAGCGCGAAGGACTGCTTCGTGTGACGCGTCATGTCGCGCGTCAGGTAGGCGTCCGCGAACTCCCATGTGTCGGCGTAGCCAGTGTTCGTCATGTAAATGACGGCTGCCGCCTTGCCTTGGCCTGAGTAGACCTCAACGACCATTTCCATGTCTGGATCCTTTGGGCGGGCGGAGGCCACGAATCGAAACGGCGTCTTCTTCGCCTGCCCATTCGCCAGAAGCGTCGCGTAGGCATGATCGATGGAGTTCTCCTCCTTGCGATAGCGCTCGTTTTCCTCGGTCAGGGCGTTGTTTTGCGCGAGCGCATCCATCAACGACGCGTGCATCGAGGCGTAGCTGTCCCGGTTCTTGAACACGTCGATCTGCTGGTCGTGAATCGGGGCCCAGTCGTTGTCCTTCTTCGGCCAGGGCGGTCGCACGAGAAGTGGGACCTCGGTGCCGTCCGTCAGCGTCACGACCAGGGGCAGCCCTTCGTCCCGGTTGAGATCCCGGATGGGCTCCAGGATGACCTTGTTGCCGACCACGGTGAGCGGCTCGAGGCGCCCCTCCCAGCCAATGAGCTTCGTCTTGCTCGGGTCCACGGGCTGCTCGAAGCGCAACGTCGTGATGACCTGGCCCTTCACGTAGACGGAGTGCGTGCCATTGGAGGGGTGCTCGGAAAGGGAGATGGACCGCTGCTGGGGGCGGTCGCACCTGTCGCTTGCCTTGGTGGTCGCAGCGGTCAGAAGTACGCCCAGCAGGATGGTTCTTGCGAATTGGCCAGGTCGCATAGAATGGACAACGTACCAGGATGGCAGTCCGGCAGCCAACCTACGGCTGCCCACCAAACCGCCCATGGATGTGAAGTGGGCCCAGCCTCGGGGAAATCCATGCGATTGGTGTGGTTTATCGCGCTATTGCTTTTGATGGAGGGGTGTGCGACCGCTCGCGTTGTCCACGTGGATGTTGGAGACGGCAGGCAGGTGGTGCACGAGTCCCTGGAGGTGGATCCGGTCCAGGTGGGTGAGGACGCGTTCAAGGCGGCCCTCACGCAGCTCCTCCTGGACATGCGAATGGACGTTGCCTTCCGCGAGACGGATGCGGCCGACCAGCGAGGGTGGGTGCGGTCCAGGGCCCTGCTCGCGTCCGCGAAGGGACTCGCGGACCCTGGCTCGGGCAGCTCACCTGAATCGCTGTACGCGCGCCTCTGCCCTGACGGGGACGACTGCTTGACCCTGGTGGGCGGGACGGGGCTGACGTTCTCGCGCAAGGACCGGACGGTGATGGCGCTCTCGTTCGCGCTCGACACGGTGTGGGAGAGCGTCGAGGCCGAGGTCGGCAAGGTGCTCAATCCGGTGGCGCTCAAGGCCCTGGTGACCTCGGCCGCCCTGACCGTGCTCCTCACGATGACGCTGCCCGAGCCCGTCACCAAGGTGCTCGCGGTGGCACTGACGGCGGCGATGGTGGCCTACCTGGGCATCGTGCCCGTCTGGGAGATGGGCCGGGGCTTCGTGCACCTGTGGGACGAAGCGGAGACAGCAACGAGCGTCATCGAGTTGCAGGACATCGGACATCGCTTCGGCAAGGTGCTCGGGACCAACGGGACGCGCGTCCTGGTGCTGCTCGTCACCGCGGCCCTCGGTGGGAAGAACGCGATGGCGGCCCAGGGGCCCAGGCTCCCGGGCTTCTCCCAGGCCGCACTTCGCGCGCAGGCCGAAGGTGGATTCGGGCTCGCGTCGGCTATGAACGGCGGAGTGGGCTCCATCTCCTTGCCTGCTGCCGGTGTGCTCAACGTGGCGCTGGCTCCGGGAGCGACCGCGGCCGTCGCGCTGTCCTCGAACGGCATTCCGGGTGACGCCGAGGGCCCGGTCCATCACATCTGCACTAACAAGAACCTGGTTTCAACTGCCACAGGCGGCCCTTGGACACCGCTATGTGAGAGGATTTTCAAGAAGGCAGGCCTGACGCTGGAAGATGCGGCCAACAAAGTGCGGCTCAATGGTCATGAAGGGCCACACCCTGCGCTGTATCACAAGAAGGTCTTGAGTCGGCTACAAGATGCCGTCAGCCGCTGTAGGACAACTGAAACCTGTCGGGCCAATTTGATGAAGGAGCTAGCGGAAATAGCCGTCGAACTCACGACGCAGGGTTCGCCGTTACGACGACTCATTGTGAAGGGAGGAGAGTAAGATGGAGCGTCAATTCTATTGGGTTGAAATGGACGATGTGCCCCAGTGGCTCATTGACACACCGACACGAGACGCTGGAGGGGCATTTGAAGAGCCTTGGATGTTCGCGGATGGTCGCGTCCTTTCAGACCCTGGTCCCCTCAAGGCCCAAATCTCACACCCAGGTATCAGTCGAGCATTTGTCTTCTCCGTAATAGAGAAAGCGCCCATCGTCAGCGAAGCGGTCGCAACTATCTTCAGGACTCTCGCACCCGGCGACGTGCAAATTTTTCCGGTGTCAATTGAGGGAGAGGCCGACCCGTTCTTCGTCGTCAATGCCACCAAGGTGATTGATTGCATCGACGAGGCACGGTGCCGGGAGGTGCATCACTACGACGAGAACGACCCCTCCCCTGACTACCCGGGGGAGTACAACTGGATCTACGGACTGCGAATCGATCCCGCGAACACCGAAGGAGCGCATGTCTTCAGGCCGAAGAGGTTCAAGACCGCGTTCATTGTCTCAGAGGAAGTCAAGAATGCACTCGAGCAGGTCGGAAACCTGGGCGTGTCGTTCGAGCGAGTGACAGGGGCGATTGAGTCTCACTGACGGTCGATGCCGAGAGCCGAGGTGGCGATTCGAGTGATGTTCTCGTCTCGCCGCACCTCGGCCTCCAGTCAGCAACAGAACTCCGGTGCCATCCGTCAGCATCACGACCAGCGGGCGCCCTTCATCGCTGGTGAGGTCCTGGATGGGCTCCAGGATGACCTTGTTGCCGGCCACGGTGAGCGGTTCGAGGCCCCCTCCCAACCAATGTTCTTCGTCTTGCCCGGATCCACGGGCTGCCAGAAGCTCAACGTCGTGATGACCTGGCCCTTTCACGTAGACGGATTGGGCGTGCTCTTGGTGAGAGTGCCGGGCCTCTTGATTTCCAGGCGGTTCGGCTTCGGAGGTGTTCGTGCGATGGATGGGAGCTGTCGCGTTATTGTTCCTCGTGGGAGGGTGTGCGACCACTCGCGTTGTCCACGTGGATGTTGGAGACGGCAGGCAGGTGGTTCACGAGTCCCTGGATGTGGATCCGGTCCAGGTGGGTGAGGACGCGTTCAAGGCGGCCCTCACGCAGCTCCTCCTGGACATGCGAATGGACGTTGCCTTCCGCGAGACGGATGCGGCCGACCAGCGAGGGTGGGTGCGGTCCAGGGCCCTGCTCGCGTCCGCGAAGGGACTCGCGGACCCTGGCTCGGGCAGCTCACCTGAATCGCTGTCCGCGCGCCTCTGCCCTGACGGGGACGACTGCTTGACCCTGGTGGGCGGGACGGGGCTGACGTTCTCGCGCAAGGACCGGACGATGATGGCGCTCTCGTTCGCTCTCGACACGGTGTGGGAGAGCGTCGAGGTCGAGGTCGGCAAGGTGCTGAATCCGGTGGCGCTCAAGGCCCTGGTGACCTCGGCAGCCCTGACCGTGCTCCTCACGATGACGCTGCCCGAGCCCGTCACCAAGGTGCTTGCGGTCGCGTTGACGGCTGCGATGGTGGCCTACCTGGGCATCGTTCCGGTCTGGGAGATTGGCCGGGGCTTCGTGCGCCTGTGGGACGAAGCGGAGACAGCAACGAGCGTCATCGAGTTGCAGGACATCGGACATCGCTTCGGCAAGGTGCTCGGGACCAACGGGACGCGTGTCCTGGTGCTGCTCGTCACCGCGGCCCTCGGTGGGAAGAACGCGATGGCGGCCCAGGGACCCAGGCTCCCGGGCTTCTCCCAGGCTGCACTTCGCGCGCAGGCCGAAGGTGGCTTCGGGCTCGCGGCTGCTATGAACGGCGGGGTGGGCTCAATCTCCTTGCCTGCTGCCGGTGTGCTCAACGTGGCGCTGGCTCCGGGAGCCGCAGCGGCACTGGCGATGTACGGAGAGGGGCGGTTTCCCGGTGACGAGACGGGGCCGGTTCACCACATCTGCACGAACAAGAACCCCATCTCCGATGCTACTGGCGGTCCCTGGACGCCAAGGTGCGAGGAGGTCTTCAAGAAGGCCGGAATGACACTCGAAGATGCCTCGAACAAAGTGCGGCTCAAGGGGCACGAGGGGCCTCACCCTGAACTGTATCACCGAGCGGTGCTTCGGCGCCTTGATCGTTCTGTTGCGCGCTGCCGAACGACGGAGACCTGCCGGGCCAGTTTGATGGAGGAACTTGCGAAGATAGCCAATGAGCTTCTGACGCAGGGCTCCGACATGCGGAGTTTCATTGTGAAGGGAGAGAGGTGAGATGGAGCGCCATTTTTACTCGGTGGAGCTTGGAAATGTGCCGCATTGGCTCCTTGATACGCCGACACGGTACTCAGGCGAGGCTTTTGACGAGCCTTGGATGTTTGTAGATGGTCGCACCCTCCCCGACCCTGGCCCCCTCAAGGCGCAGGTCGCCCATCCTGGCACCAAGCGAGACTTTGTATTCTCTTCGATTGAAGAAACGCCCACCGTCAGCGAAGCCGTTGCGAACGTCTTCAAAACACTGGCTCCCGGTGACGTGCAGCTTTTCCCGGTGTCCATTGAGGGAGAAGCCGACCCGTTCTTCGTCGTCAATGCCACCAAGGTGATCGATTGCATCGACGAGGCACGGTGCCGGGAGGTGCATCACTACGACGAGGACGCCCACCCCCCTGAATTTGAAGGGGAGTACAACTGGATCTACGGACTGCGAATCGACCCCTCGAAGACCGAGGGCGCCCATGTCTTCCGGCTGAAGAAGTTCAAGGTTGCGTTCATCGTCTCGGAAGACGTCAAGAACGCCCTCGAAGCGGTCGGAAACCTGGGTGTGTCGTTCGAGCGCGTGACCTGAAGCGGATGCACCGGCTCTGGAGGAGGCCGAGCAGCCTTCGCCCGGGGCGCGACCACACCGCCCAATTGCTCGCCTCCCGCTGACGGGCAGCCCTGCCCGTGGCCAGCTTCCCCAGGGGAGGCACGCCATGCAGGAGCCGTCACAGCCGAGGAAGCAGGCAGGGCTTCGCGCCCCCGACGCGCCTCCCATCCCCTGGCATGCGCTTCTCCCAGACGCCGTGCTGGAACGGCTCTCCAGCGCGCCCCAGGGGCTGACGGAGGAAGCGGCCCGGGAACGGCTCGCGCGCCATGGCCCCAATGTGCTGGAGCGCTCGCGGCCGGACAGCGCGTGGAAGCTCTTGTGGCGGCAGATCGACAGCCCGCTCATCTGGGTCCTCATCGCTTCCGCGGGCCTGGCCATCCTGCTGGGCAAGGTGACCGACGGGCTCGTCGTGGCCGCTGTCGTGGTCCTCAACACCCTCATCGGCTTCGTGCAGGAGTACCGCGCGGGCCGGGCCATCGAGGCGCTCAACCACATGGTGCCGGAGACCGCGCAGGTGCTGCGCGACGGACACCTGCTGGCACGGCCCGCGGCGGAGCTCGTTCCCGGTGACGTCGTGCAGCTCGCTTCGGGGGACCGCGTGCCCGCGGACCTGCGCCTCTTGCGCTCGCGCAACTTCCAGGTGGAGGAGGCCGCGCTCACCGGCGAGTCCGTCCCGTCGAGCAAGCACGTCACGGCCGTGTCCGAGGACGCGGAGCTGGGGGACCGGGCGAGCCTTGCCTTCGGTGGCACGCTGGTGACGTCCGGCACGTCCACCGCCGTCGTCGTCGCCACGGGCAGCGCCACGGAGCTGGGCCGCATCTCCCATTTGATGGAGCAGGCCGCGGACCTCAGCACTCCGCTCACGCGGGAGCTGGCCCGGCTGGGCCGCGTCATCAGCGCGGGCATCGTCGTGCTGTCCGCCGTGCTGCTCGGGGTGGGCATGTTCCGGGGGTATGCCTTCAGCGACGCCGTCCTGGTGGCCATCACCCTGGCGGTGGCCGCCATCCCGGAGGGCCTGCCCGCCATCGTCACCATCGCCCTGGCCATTGGCGTGCAGCGCATGGCGTCCCGCCGCGCCGTCATCCGCAAGCTGCCCGCCGTGGAGACCCTCGGCAGCACGACCGTCATCTGCACGGACAAGACCGGCACCCTCACCCGCAACGAGATGACCGTGCAGGCGCTGTGGACCTGGCGCGGGCACTACGCGCTCACCGGCGTGGGCCACTCCCCCCTGGGAGATCTGCTTCGCGCGGGGCGCCCCCTGGACGTGCCGCCCGACGACGTGCGCACGCTGCTCGTCGCGGGCGTGCTCTGCAACGAGGCCGACCTCCAACCCCGGGAGGGACGCTGGGGCATGACGGGCGACCCCACGGAAGGCGCGCTGCTCTTCGCCGCGAAGAAGGCGGGCCTGGGCGTGACGGAGCTGCGCGAGCGCCATCCCCGCCTGGACGCCATCCCCTTCGAATCCGAGCACCAGTTCATGGCCGCGCTCCACGCGGGCGACCCGGAGCACTCCGAGCTCTTCATGAAAGGCGCCCCGGAAGTCGTGCTGCACCGCTGCGGACCGGAGACGGACCGGGACGTCGTGCTGGCGGAGGTGGAGCGCATGGCGAGGCAGGGGCTGCGCGTGCTCGCCTTCGCGCGCAAGCGCATGTCCCGCGCGGACGCGCTGCGGCCCCAGGACGTGGAGGACGGCTTCGCGCTGCTGGGCCTGCAGGGGATGCTCGACCCGCCCCGCGAGGAGGCCGTGGCCTCCGTGAAGGCCTGCCACGCCGCAGGCATCCGCGTGAAGATGATGACAGGTGACCATCCGGGCACGGCGGAGGCCATCGGCCTTCAACTGGGGCTTCACGCTCCAGGACATCCGAGCCTCACCGGCGCGCGACTGTCCGGCATGAGCGACGCGGAGCTGGCCGTGGCGGTGAAGGACACGAACGTGTTCGCGCGCCTGGCCCCCGAACACAAGCTGCGGCTGGTGCGCGCGCTCCAGACGCAGCGGCACGTGGTGGCGATGACGGGCGACGGCGTCAACGACGCGCCCGCGCTCAAGCAGGCGGACATCGGCGTGGCCATGGGCATCACCGGCACGGCCGTGTCCCGCGAGGCCGCGGACCTGGTGCTGACGGACGACAACTTCGCCACCATCGTCGCCGCCGTCGAGGAGGGCCGCCGCGTCTATGACAACCTGGTCAAGTCGCTCGCCTTCGTGCTGCCCACCAACCTGGGGCTCGCCCTCATCCTCATGCTGGGCGTGACGTTCTTCCCCTTGCAGGAGTCCGGTGGCGTGCGCGAACCGCTGCTGGCCATGCGCCCCACGCAGCTGCTGTGGATCAACCTGGTGGCCACCGTCACCCTGGCGCTGCCCCTGGCCTTCGAGGCGAAGGAGCGCCACGTCATGCGCCGTCCGCCCCGCTCGCCGGACACCCCCGTCCTGAGCCACTTCGTGGTGATGCGCACCGGGCTCGTCGCGCTGCTGATGGCGGCGGGCGCCATCGGCCTGTTCCTCTGGGAGTTCGCGCGCCAGGGCGGCAACCACGGCGTCCCCAACGCCTGGGCCCTGGCCGAGGCGCGCACCATGGCCGTCAACACCGTGGTCAGCTTTCAAATCTTCTACCTGTGGCTGTGCCGCACGTTGACGGGCTCCACGCGCGAGGTGGGCTTCGCGAGCAACCCCACCGTGTTCGTGGGCATCGCCGCGCTGGTGCTGCTCCAGGCCGCGTTCATGTACGTGCCCTTCTTCCAGCGCCTCTTCGGCTCCGCGCCGCTGTCGCTGGGGGACATCGCGCGGTCGGTGCTGGTGGGCGCCTGCGTGCTGCCCGTCGTGGGCCTGGAGAAGTGGCTGCGCTCGCGGCGTCGGGAGGTGGGCCGGAGCGTGAGCGCCACCTGAAGGTGTCCGGCGTCAGTCGCTCGCCTCCGCGCGCACGTCCAGTTCCTGGAGCAAGGCCACGAAGTCGGTGAGGTGGCGGGCGGCGGTGAAGCGGGTGCGGACATGTTCGTGCGCCTGGGTCCCCAGGCGGGCCGCGAGGACGGGATCGTCCAGCAGCCTTCGCACCGCGGCGGCGAACCCGGCCAGGTCCTCGGGGTCACGCACGAGCAGGCCGTCCACCTCGTGGCGGACCTGGTCCTGGAGGCCGCCCACCGCGCTCGCCACCACGGGCCGGGACTTCCACATGGCCTCCGTGATGGTGAGCCCGAAGCCCTCCCGCAGGCTCTTCTGCACCACCACCGCCGCGTGGCGCTGGAGCGCGTTGACGATGGCGGCGTTCTCCTCCGGGTCCACCATGGGCAGGCACGCCAGGTGGACGCGCTGGCGCAGGAAGTGCGGCTGCTCGTGCCACGCGGCGATGACGGCCTCGAGCGTCGCCGCCGCCTCCGGGTCATCCGCGACGGACGTCACCGAAGGCCCGGCCAGGACCAGCTCCGCGCGCAGGCCGGGCGACTCCCGCAGGAGCAGCGCGAAGCCCCGCAGAACCCCCGCTGGGTCCTTCAGGGGGTCCCACCGGGAGACCTGCACCACGAGCGGCGTCCCGGGAGCGGGCGCCGCGCCCAGCCGCACGATGTCCGCCCCGCGCGACACGCGGGCCGGGACCCCGTCCATCCGGGTGAAGACGGGCTCGGGCGCGTCCGGCGCCAGCTCCACGAGCCCCGTGTGCCCCAGGATGGCGTGCGCCACCTCCGGCGCCATGGGCTGGTTCTTCACCGCGAAGATGTCGATGGAGGGCGGGATGACGATGGACCGGTCCGCGAGCAGGGGCGGCACGTAGGCGGCCCGGGAGAAGACCGCGAGCCGAGCGGCGGCCAGGTCCGGCGCGAGGAACGCCCACGCCCGCGCCACCTCCGCGTCGGGCGTGTCACTCCCGATGTGGCAGCGCCAGACCACGCGCGCGCCCGCCGCGGCAAGCGTCGGGGCCAGCCCAGCGGTCTGGGGGTCGTGCAGCAGCACCACGTCCCCCGGCCGCACCAGGACGAGCAGCTCCTCCGCGTTGTCGCGGAGCACCTCGGCGTAGCAGGCGCGCTCGGCGGGCCCCAGGGCCGAGCCGTCCCCTGGAGAGCCATGCAGCGCGTGGTGCAGCCGCTTGGTGACGCGGAAGAAGGCGGGCGTGCCCTGCACCACCATCCAGCGCGTGTCCACGCCCGCCCCGCGTGCGTAGGCGAGCATCCGGGGCAGCAGCTCCGCCACGCCTCCACCCCGGGCGGTGGAGTTCACATTCCAGAAGGTGCGACCCGCCATGCGCTCGCGGGCCTGCTCCGCGTTCGTCTGGAGCGCCTCCCACTCCGACCCCGTGAGCCTCGGCCGGAAGCACTCCAGCGAGCTGGCCTGCACATGCACCTCGAAGGGCTTCAGCATGGCGTCACCGTCACGGCGGCACGGGGTGCTTGACCACCAGCACGGGCCGGCGGCTGCGAGCCACCACCTCCTGGGCCACGGATCCAAGCACCGCGCGGCGAACCCCCGTGCGCCCGTGCGAGCTGATGCAGAAGATGTCCGCCCCGCACCGCTCCGCCGCCTGGCAGAGCGCCTGCGCGGCGTGAACCCCGGGCAGCAGCTCCATCCGGACGGTGATGCCCCGGCCGGCCGCGTCGCTGGGGACCAGCGCCTCCAGCTGGCGCCGCAGCTCGGGCTCGTCGTCATCGTTCCCGCTCAGGGCCACCGCGGGCCAGAAGTCCGCGTAGACGATGGGGACCGGCGACTCGATGACATACGCCAGGATGAGCTCTCCGCCCCGGGGCAGGAGCGACAGGGCGTGGGGGATGGCCCGGTTCGCCAGCGGCGAGAAGTCCGTCGAGACGAGGACGCGCTGGATGGACGGGATGCCCACGGGCGCTTCGGCCTCCCGCGCCGAGCAGGACGGGACGCAGGCGACCGCCGCCACCGGGGCGAGTTGGAGGGAGGAGAGCGACACCGAGCCATGCCGCACGCGCCGCAGTCCCCGTCGCTGGTGGCTGCCCAGGAGGAGGAGGTCCGCCCGCGCCGCCTCCGCGAGCCTTGCGAGCGGCTCCGCCACGTTTCCGTGGTCCGAGGACATCCGGACCTCCGCACGGGGCTCACCGATGCGCGACAGGCGCTCCCGCAGGTCCCGCTCGAGGATGGCCTCGACGCCCTCGGGCCCCGGGTTCGCATGGTACAGCCCCAGCCGTCCGTACTCCGTGGCCGTGCTGTAGACGTGGGAGACCGTCAGCTCGACCGGCCCCACCCGGCGCAGCTCCGGAAGCCAGCGCAGCGCGACCTCCGCGCTGTCCGAGAAGTCATCGCCCACGACGACCCGCAGCGGGCGCTTCGCCTGGCACCAGTCCAGGAACGGCTCGGACAGACGGACCATCAGGAAGGGGCAGCGCGACAGCTGCGCGATGCGCGCCGGGATGCCGCCCAGCCGCCAGCGCTTCTCCGACCGCCAGCCCAGGGCCGACGTGATGAGCATCCGCGCCTGGAGCTTCGCGGCGTGCTCGACCAGCGCCTCGTCCGGCATGCCCAGCAGCACCTGGGGCTCCACGGACAGCCCTGGATGGCTCAACCTGTCGGCCTCGGCGGCGAGCCGCTTCTCGAGCTCCGTGATGGTGCTGCCGTGCTCGGACGGCCAGTCGCGCCGGAGCATGCCGGGCTCCGCGGCGTGCACGAGCACCAGCGGCGTGCCCGTCCGCTCCGCGATGGCTGCCGCGACGCGGACGGCCTCCCGGGCATGGTCGGAGAAATCCGTGCCGACGACGATGGCCATGACGCCCCCCAAGGGCCTTCGCATGCCCCGCTGCCGCGAGGGCGCGCCCCTGCGTGGAACGTTGGGGCTGGCGGCGGAGTGCGCAAGAGCTCCGGGCAGGGGCAGGCGGCGCGCCTCCGGGAAGAGCAGCTCCAGGGGGTACATGCCGTCCTCGCGGCGGCTGCGCACGGGCAGGCTCGCGGGGTCCCTGCTCCCCTGACGGTGTACGTCCAGAAGGCGCCAGCCCCAGCTTGGAAGGAGCGCGAGGAGCCCAAGACCATGGACCCGTCCCTTCCCCCAGAGCCTTCTGCCCGGGCACCGGAACCC